>CAZOJR010000149.1:0-4203 GCA_964580165.1 uncultured Gaiellales bacterium | reverse complement strand
TCCGCCCGGTGGTCCAGACCCACCCGGCGCAGAGCTTCGTGGGCGGCCTTGACCGTATCCCGCTCTTCCCGGCGGTGCAGTGGAAGAGTGAGGGTCGCCGCCAATACACCAGCTCTAGTGCGCGAGTAACGGCCCACGGCCACGTTTTCAAAAACGCTCATCTCATCGAACACCAGGCTGTGTTGAAAAGTCCTTCCCAAACCCATCCGGCAGATGCGGTGGGGAGCACGGCCGGTGACATCGCTATCTCCAAAGACTACCCGTCCCTGCGTGGGCCGGTAAGAACCCGACACCAGGTTGAAGAGGGTTGTCTTCCCGGCGCCGTTCGGACCGATGAGAGCCTTGATCTGCCCTTGGTGAACCGCGAAAGTCACGTCTCGGAGGGCGTCGAGGCCGCCGAATCGCTTAGACACACCTTCGATGTTGAGAAGAGCCATCTGACTGCTACTCCCCGGCTCCCGGCGGATCCTCACCCTGAGGTGGTACGCCGCGGCCTCGACCTCTGCCGGCATTCCATGCCTTCGCACTCTGCCACAGTCCCTGCGTACGCCCCTGCCACACAACCATGATGAAGATAAGCAATATGCCGAACACCAGGTTGGTAATGTCGTCGTTGACCCGCTTCAGCAACTCTGGGAGTATGACGATCGCGAGAGTGCCCCACATGGTTCCCCAGATAGTCCCCAAGCCACCAATAATGACCCCGGTGATGAGAATAATGGAGAAGGTGATGGTGTAGCTCTCCGGGCTCACGTATTGCATGTAGAAGGCATCGAAACTTCCGGCTATGCTCGCGAAGACCGCCGCAAGCATGAACACCTGCACTTTCCGGTACGACGTGTCCACACCCAAGGACTGCGCGGCAGGCTCTGAGCGATGCAGAGCTCTGAGGGAGCGGCCAACCCGCGAGCACGTGAGATTGAGACAGAACCGCAGCATCAGTAGCGCGACCCCCCACGCCAACAGGTGATAGGCCTTCGGCCCTCCAAGGTCGAGGCTCCCAACCGAAAGCGAAGGGATCCCCGTGATACCGTCGGTACCATTGGTAAGACCTTTCAGCTGCACTAAGAGGATATAAACAATCTCGTTAACACCGAGAGTGGCCATGGCCAGGTAGTAACCCCTAAGCCGCAAAGCCGGCATGCCCACGAGCCCGGCAATTGTGGCCGAAAGCATGGCCGCGAGAATCATCGCCGCCCAGGGATTCATCCCAAGACGCGTGGTAAGAATGGCGGCTCCGTAAGCGCCGATACCCACGAACCCCGCCTGCCCCAGTGATATCTGTCCCGCCTGTCCCAAGAGAAGACTGAGACCCAGCGCCATCATGAAGCGGGTGGCCATAAAGGCAAGTATCGACAGGTAGTAGGCGTCACCGGTGTAGGCAGGGATGGTCATGACGACTAGAGCGAACACCAGGTAGCCGGCATGTCTGCGAAGGTAGCCGGAGACAGAGGCAAGTACTGTCACTGCCTGCTCACCACCTTGGCGCCAAGCAGCCCTGCCGGACGCAGGAAGAGAACCAAGAGAAGGATGACGAACGCTATGGCATCCTTGTAACCCGCCGAAACAACCCCTACCCCCAGAGCCTCGACGATACCAAGAGTTAATCCCCCTATCACCGCTCCTACCGGATTGCCCAAACCCCCGAGAGTGGCGGCAGCAAAGCCCTTCAGCCCCAAGAGCGACCCGGAGTGATAGCTCATGAAGCTGATGGGCGTGATCATCACTCCGGCCGCAGCCGATATGGCGCCCGTTAGCGCGAAGCTGAAGACGACCACGCGGCTATAGGAGATACCTTGAAGCCGGGCGGCGGTGGAATCAACGGAGCATGCCCGCACCGCCTTGCCGAACAAGCTCCCGCGATAGAAGAACTGCAGAGCTACAACGATGACAAAGGTCGTCCCCACTACCCAGAGAGTCTGAGGGACGACCGTGGCCCCGGCCACTCCCAGAGGCTCTTCGCCGGAAAACGCGGGCAATCCCACTGCGTCTCTCCCCCAAATGAGCATCGCGCCGGTCTCAAATACAAAGGAAGCTCCCACCGTAGCAATGATCTGGGCGAGCACTCCTTTCTGCAAAAGAGGCCGGATGGCTATACGTTCGAACCCGATGCTTAACAGTACCAGTAGCGCCACCGACCCCAAGAAACAACCCCAAAGAGGCATTCCGAGGCCGTGCAGTCCCACCGCTGTCATTCCCCCAAGCATTACCAGTTGGCCCTGAGAGAAGTTGATTATCTGGGTCGCGTTGAAGACCAGAGTGAATCCAAGAGCGGTGAGCGCGTACACGCTGCCGCTGGTGATACCACTGAATAGATATTGAACGAACTGATCGGAACTCACGACTACACGGCCGGCTGGCCGCCGGGTCGAACCAGGTCGCCAGGACCGAGGACACGGAACCCATGATTGACCAACAACTCTTCCAACTGGTCGAGTTCCTCGGTCTTCAGCAAGAGCGAATCACGGGTACCGAGAGAGATATACTCGATGTTCAGGCCGGAATCGGACACAAGACGAACCACTGCAGCCAGCGTGCCGGGCTCGTTGGGTAGAACGGCGCACACCACCGGGTGCTCCACTACAGCGTATCCGGCAGTCTCAAGGAGATCTCTGGCTGACTTGGCCTGGTCTACCACCAACCGGAGGATGCCATAGTCGGCCGTGTCGGCTATGGTGAAAGAAAGAATATTGATGTTGCCAGAGGCAATGGTGGCGAGTGTGTCGGCCAAGTGGCCGGGCTTGTTCTCGACAAACACCGACAGTTGAATGACGCTCATCAACCCCCCCTATGCAACCAACGAACATTCAGCAGGCGCGTCAAACCTCAAAGCGCGAGACGGCCGGACGTTATTCTAGTACAGAGAGTGAATAAGCGCGAACAATGCAGGCGCGCTGCCTTCAATGTTCGCGGTGCCCAAATACGTCTCCCTAACTCCCCTCGGCCCTCAGAGCCCCGACGGTGTATTCATTGCCGGCGTTCCACAGCAGCCATTCATCAAACCCTTGTTCTTCGGCGGCTTTGATCTCGGCCTTGACCTCCTCCACCCCATAATCCACGCCGTAGTCATCATCCTTGAGCCAAGGCCGTCCCATAGCCCCGGTCCCGGCTAGGCGCTTCGCAGTGTCTTTCATGGCGGCGGTGACTAGATCGTAAGGATTGGCGTCGGGATTGTCGATCCCATAGGAACCCCCATCGTAGTGGGATGGATACACCATCGGGCAAACAATATCCACGTTGCGCGAGATCTTCTCGATCTTCTGCCCAATGCCACCATCGTTCTCGACATGAACGGTCAGGCCGAACACGTCAGCCGATATCCACACGCCCAGTTTCTCCAGACGCCCACGGGCATATGCCAGTAAATCGGCAATAGCGTCTTCCATCTCACAATACTCACCCGGATATACGGCTTCTGAGATAGGACCATCGGTGGGAAACCGTACGTAGTCGAACTGTATTTCTCGAAATCCGTGCCTAGCGGCATCTTCGGCCACTTGAACAATGTACTCCCACACCTCATGGCTGTACGGATTCGTGTAGTTGAGACCATTCCAGTCTTCCCACATGCCACCGTCCTCGCGATGAACAGCAAGATCGGGCCTCTTGGCGGCAAGAGCGCTGTCTTTGAAGCACACCACCCGCGCGATGGGAATAATGTCGTGGTCGGCCAGGAGGGCCAGCAAGGCATCGATATCCCCGATGCGCTCTTCTATCAGCCCCAGTTCCTTGCCCATAGAGACGTCGGCATCGTACGTAACTATGCCGGTATCATCTTTAACATCGATGACCAACGCGTTGATCTCAGTGGTGTCGGCCAAGTTGACCAAGTCTGCGACCCGGTCGGGCGAAGCAGCCGAGTAACTGGTCATATATACACCCTTGACCGGAACGTATGACAGGTCGCGAAAGGCGATCAAATCCACCAGAGGCTCGACCTCGTAGTCGGTTTCGACCGTCAGAGGAATCGAGGTGGCCGCCGAGTCTTCGTCAGACCCACCGGGAAATCCGCCACCACCGACGAACCAGCTACCAAGCGACCAGAACAGAAAGAACCCGACCGCGAACGTAGACGCCCCCATCAATACTATGAACCCCAGCCTCCAAGCAGCACCTCTGCGCCGGCTATTCGGCCGCCGGGAGTGTCGATTTCGAGGGAGATTTGATTGAGACATGATCGCGATAGTTTAACAGAGGCATCTG
>CAZOJR010000148.1:987-5935 GCA_964580165.1 uncultured Gaiellales bacterium | reverse complement strand
AGGCTTTGCCGCGCGGTGTCGTGAGCGCCACGACATCCTTGATCGCCGGCGCTCGCAACTCGACCATCATCGATACCGAAGGACGCAGTTTCATTGATTTCGCCGGTGGTATCGGGGTGATGAACGTAGGACACGCCCATCCGCGGGTTTTGGACGCCGCCCGGGCGCAACTGGACCGCTTCGCGCATACCTCCATTAGCGTTTTCGGCTACGAGGCCTACATCCGGCTCGCCGCCAGACTCAATGAAAAAGCACCCGGAACATCTTCCAAACGCACGTTCTTCGTCAATTCAGGTGCGGAGGCGGTGGAGAACGCCGTCAAGGTTGCCCGGCATGCCACAGGCCGTCCGGGAATTGTTGTCTTTGCCAACTCCTTCCACGGTCGCACCAATCTGACCATGGGACTCACTTCTAAGATTTCCCCTTACAAGAAGAACTTCGGTCCATTCCCGGCCGACATTTACCGCATTCCCTACGCCTACTGCTATCGCTGCCCGCTCAATTCGACCTATCCGGCCTGCGGAGTTGAATGTGCGAATCTGCTTCGAGCCGCGTTCGAGAATCAGTTTCAAGCCGACAAGATAGCGTGTGTCATAGCAGAGCCGGTACAAGGCGAAGGTGGCTTTGTGGTACCACCCACCGAGTACCATGCCAAACTCAAAGCTATCTGCGAGGAGCAGGGCATCTTGTTTGTGGCCGACGAGGTGCAGACCGGCTTCGGCCGCACCGGCAAGCTCTTCGCGATGGAGCACTTCGGTGTGGAAGCCGACATCATGACAACCGCCAAGTCGCTGGGAGCCGGATACCCCATCGCCGGTATCACCGGAAAGGCCGAAATCATGGATTCCCCGGGCCCGGGTAGTATCGGGGGAACTTTCGGCGGAAACCCGCTGGCGTGCGAGGTCGGATTGGCCGTCTTCGACATAATGGAGGAGGAGAGCCTACCCGAGAGGGCGCTGGAAATCGGCCGGCGGGTACGAGAGCGCTTCCTATCCATGCAACAGCGTTTCCCGCAGATAGGCGATGTTCGCGGCCTCGGCGCGATGATGGCCTTGGAGTTGGTGACTGATCCGGACACCAAAGAGCCGGCCACAGCTCTGACCAAAGCCTTCCGCACCAAGTTGTACGAGAACGGGGTGGTCAACGTCATCGCCGGCACTTATGACAACGTGGTCCGCACGCTCATGCCGCTCACGATAGAGTGGGAAACCCTCGACCGCGGGCTTGACATCATGGAGGAGACGATGGCCCAGGTGACTAAGGCGCTGTGACCATCTCGATAAGAACATTCCGAAGATGAACGCACTCCCGCAAGAAGAGCCCCAGAGCCGCATGAACTGTGGGAGCCGAGCCGTGCCGACCGGGGAACCACCATCGGTCCGTGACCTGGAGCGTAAGTCCTCCGCTGTAACGCTTTCGGACATGGAGGTCTTCATCTTTCCAGAACTCATGTACTGTCTTGTGCTCGCCAACATCATGTCGCCGCGTATCTGGAAGTGGCGCTCCGACCCATGGTTCACAGGAATGAAGGAGATGACGCCCTACCGGCGCATTACCCGGCTCAAGCAGTACATCATGGATCACTATGCCTTCAACCTCGACCTCGATACCTGGGGTCTCACGCGCAAAGAACGGGAAATCGGGCGGTTCAGAGACTACGTTCACCCCGATGCATTGGCACAGTCGAATGCGCTCTTCGGCTACGAAGGTGACAAGTACTACTTCGACCTCGACATCCGTACGCATTTCGGTCTCGACAAGTATGAGGGAGACATCATCCCTTACTGGAAAACGGAAACCGTCGAAGCAATGGATGCCTTTTGCCACAAGCCCGCATATGCCACCGGGGCGGGAGAATGCGTCTCTCTGGCCGCACTGTATGCAGCGGCCATGTTCGTGGTGGCAGGCATCCCCCTTGGCGACATCTTCCTCATGGCCACGCCTCTTCACTCACAGAACTTCATCGATACCGGCCAGGGAATCCTCACCAACAACCGCCGGCTCGTAACCAAAAACATGTGGTTTAACGGCACTGCTCTGTCGGCCCAAGCCAGACGGGCTCTTGAGAACGAACGGGTCACAGTGGTCGCTCACGAAACCGGCTTCATTCACACGCTCTTCGACAGGGCAACGATCGATCTCCAGGCTTATGACAGATTCAAAAACAAACTCCGCCGTTTTCTACAGACACCTCTTACACCTCAGATACTTGGCAACTTCGTCCGTCACAACGCGGAGATACAGAAGTGCTTCCAGGTACGCTGGCGGAATTTTGGCACCGATCGCTACATCGCCATGGAGAAGCTCCTAGCCTACGAGTACTCTTCTCCGTTTCGTTGCAACGACGAGACCCGCGAGAAGCTGATGATGGAGGTGGCCGGAGAAGACTTTGAGTCCAACCCGTTGCCCGACCGGATTGTTCTCGATGATCTTGAGAAGTTGGTGAAACAAGAGAGGGTGAACGTCCAAACGAATGAAGGCCTCACCATTCTGGTTGAGCAACTGGCATCATCGTGTCCGAAGGCTCAGGATGCCATCGAACAGTTGCGTCGCTTCTGCTGGACCGATCCGCTCCTCCCCGATTCCTCCGCCAAGACCTTTGAGCGCGACCAATCGCCCTTGGGTCTCGATACGGACATGGAACGCGCGGACGTGGTCGCGCGCCTCGAATCCCTTCGTAATACCAATGAATTCGCGGACCTAGCCTTTTATGCGTACCGGGACCTGAACCGGGTCGAGCCCGAGCCCTTCCTCAAAGCGGCTCTAGAACGATCTCCGGTCTCCATAGCGGCCTGCGCGGGAATGAGCGACGATTCCATCGTTGCGACCATACGAAACCTCGCAGACATCTCCATCTACGACGAGACCGGGCGTCTCTCTCAACCCGACGAGGTGTGGAACTATCAGCGGGGCGACGGCGTGGAGAAAGCGCTACTGCTGGCTAATATTTTGCGCGACAGGCATCCGGAACACACCCTTGACATCCAAGTGACACCGGACTCAGCCACCGTTAGGATCGGCGGCCACGAAGGCCGGATCTACCGATTCGCCAGCACCAAACAGCTCCGACCTCAAATCTGGGAGTGCAGCGCTTGACTCTTAACTTGACCCTTATTGACTCCCAAACCACTGCCCCTATTCGAACTCTTCCGACTCCTCAGAGGTGTAGAAAAGATACAGATTTTCACGACTCAGACTGCTCTCATCTCGGCTGAGAAGATGCTTTTCGGCCTGTTCCCGTGACCGTATGGCCTCAAACTCCATGGCGGCCAGTTTCTGGCCAACTTGATGTTCGACCAGCAGCGCCTTGGCCGCCTGGAACAAGGCTTCACTGCCATGGATAAGAACGGCTTCATTCACGATCTTGCACGAAACCATGTGCTTAAAGGTATCGAATAGGGCCTGTTCCTTCACCCGGGCTAGCGGTTTGACGATGTAGTCGATCTCTTCTCGGAAAGAAGGGTTGATGAGATGCCGGTATTTCTGCTGATAGATGGCGTCGTCCAACCGCCGGACGAAATCCTCAGGTACCGCATCGTCGGTGATAACCACCAGATCAAGATCGGAACCTTTCACCATCTGGCCCGTACTCCGTTCGGGCCTAGGGGCATCGTGCCCCATCCCGTAGACAATATCTCCCGCCAGAAGCACGCAGAAACGCTCCTCGCCCGCCAGGGTATCCTCCTTCTCCCCGACGGCAACCCGTGCGCTGACGTCCGAGATGATCCGTTCGGCCAGCTTCAGTTTGGATGCGCTGATCTTACTGATGCGATCGGCGAGATCTCTAGCCGCGGCATCGAGTCCAGCCAAGTTTCCCGCCAGCCCAACCACCGAGTATGTGAGGAACTCCCGCAGAATCGAGGGTGACAGCCGTGCGTAATCATTCACTCTCTGGTCAAGCCTTAGGTAGCGCCTGCCCACCCGTCTGACCACCAGTCGCTCAGAACGCATGCAGGTCTTCCACTGGTCAAACCCATCGTCCCCAAGGGCCTCCCGCAACCCCACCCCGGTCTGCGGACCCCGCTCTTCGATCAACCGCACAATCTCTGCTTCCATGTCGTATATGGAGGCCATCGCTCTCCTACCCTATCGCGGTCCTTACGATGTCAGCCAAATGCGCGGCACACCTCTCGGTAGTTTCGGCCGTCGGCCCCTCGACCATGATCCGGCACATGCTCTGCGTTCCCGAATAGCGAATCAACACCCTGCCTTCTCCCTTGAGTTCCGACTCCACCTGGTTCACCGCCTCAGTGATCTCAGGAATTGACCGGATATCAGGCTTGTTTCTCACCTCTACATTGATGAGCTTCTGCGGGAACACGTCCATCAGCTTGGCCATCTCCGACAGCGGTCTGCCCGCCCTGAGCATGGCGGCCAGAAGCTGCACCGCCGCAAGAATACCGTCGCCTGTTGTGTGATGATCGAGAAAGATAAGGTGGCCGGATTGTTCACCTCCCAGCGCACCGCCGAGGCGCTGCATGTCTTCGAGAACATGGCGATCGCCCACAGCAGCCGCATGATTCTTGATTCCATACTTCTTGCAGGCGACACTCAAGCCAATGTTGCTCATGACAGTGGAGACGAGTAAATCGTTCTTGAGCCTGCCTTCCTCTTTGAGCATACAGGCGCAGATGATCATGATCTGGTCACCAGTGATCTCGCAACCTTTCTCATCCACCGCTATGAGACGGTCACCATCGCCGTCGAAGGCCAGACCGACATCCGCTCCGATATCCACCACGGCCTTTTTCAGATCGTTGGTGTACTGAGAGCCGCATTTGTCGTTGATGTTGAGGCCGTTCGGAGCGTTATGGATCACGGTCACCTCAGCGCCCAATTCAGTGAAGACGGCGGGGGCCACACAGCAGGTCGCGCCGTTGGCGGTATCCAGAACGACCTTGAGCCCCTCCATCGAAAGATTCCTGGGGAAGGCGCTCTTTAAGAACAC
>CAZOJR010000148.1:0-977 GCA_964580165.1 uncultured Gaiellales bacterium | reverse complement strand
AGCTTCTTCGGTCCGGCACGTCCGTCCCATTTCTTGAGGCAGCGCAACCATTTCTGGCAACTTCCCGCCGAGAATCAAGGTCTCCAACTCCTCCTCCTGCGCATCGGGGAGTTTGAAGCCAGCTCCCGAAAAGACCTTGATGCCGTTGTCCTGATAAGGATTATGAGATGCGGAGATGACCACTCCGGCATCCGCCCGCATGCTATTAGTGATTAAGGCAATGCCAGGAGTCGGGAGTACTCCGACCGAACAGGCCACACCACCCATTGACGTGACACCTGATTCGAGCGCACCCTCCAGCATGTATCCGGAAATGCGGGTATCCCTGCCGATGACCACTCGAACTGTTTGCTGGGACTTTTTGAACATGTGGGTTATTGCTTGGCCTACAGCGAAGGCGGTCATCGCATCCATGGGATAGCGGTTGGCCTCTCCTCTGATTCCATCAGTACCGAACAATCTACCCATCAGTTGCCCCTTCCTGAGCGGGTTTCAGAGTCTGTGCCCATAAAGGTCCACAGACGGCAGAAGCGAGTCCGCCTGCCGGCAGAGCGCGTCCACAATCCTCTGGAGCCACTGCGCTCCCTTGGCCGATATGTCCGGCTCGATATTCTGGATCGTATTGATGTAGCTGCTGCTACACGCAGCGGACTTGAGACCAGTCAAGAATTCCACCGCCTCTCGGTCCATTTCAGGCTCCGGGGCGGCGGACTCGAACAAGGCGCAAACTTCACCGGCCTTCTCCCTGAACTCTCTGTGCGCCGCTTCGTCCGATGGCACCTTCTCGGCCATCGCGGCCAGCTGCTTTGTCCGTTCTTCTATGGCCAGCGAGAGTACGTTCAGCGCACCTTCGTAGACAAGAGGCCCCAGGTCCTGGCGTTCGAAGAAAGATTTGCGGACGTGTCTGTACCACGCCTCGAGTGCAACCAGATTGGCGAGATAGACGATATTGTTCCGCACCACGCGGGCCAGGTTCT
>CAZOJR010000147.1:0-5942 GCA_964580165.1 uncultured Gaiellales bacterium | reverse complement strand
GAGAGGTCTTGCCCCCCAGCAGCCCAAAGGCAACCCCATCATTCGCAGTTCTTTGAAGGTACAGAAAAGGCAGAATTCTGTCCGTCTCTCCCAGCACTAGGTGCTGCTCCGCCAGGTGCTTGGTCACAAGGTCTATGGTGACGGTAATAGCGCTCACCATCGCGAGCAAGGACCACTTGAGCGCAACACGCCCCCTCAGCGAAAGCCTTGACAAACCGAACTTCATCGACCGTGTCCTTCCGGTCAGGGATTTCGCTCTTCGAGGCGCTTGCAGTCGACACAAAGGGTGGCGGAGGGCACGCTCTCGAGCCGGGCTTCGCTAATTGGCTTGCCACACTTGTCGCAGCGGCCGTAACTGCCGTTCTCCAACTTGCTGAGTGCTCGGTCGATCTGAGCCAGAGCCGCTCTGGCGTTCTCTTCGAGTGTTAGATCAACCTCTCGATCCAGTGTAACCGCCGCCGTCTCGGCCATGTGTTGGTCGTACGGGCTTTCTTCTGAAGACTCCTCCAGAGACTCGGACAGATCGGCATCCAGCTCGGCGATCCCCCGGCTCAGGCGGTCCCGTTCCTCCAGAAGCCGCTCTTTCAAGGCTTCACGATCTATCATCTTACCGTTCCCTCTTGGAAGGACCCCCCAATATGAGTGCGGCCAAGCGGCTTCGCAACTCCGCTTCCTCTATTCCCCGGAAGGCTACCACCTTATCCCTGCTGCCGTGCCCCGATTCAACGCTGATGTCGTCTCGCCGCAACTCCAACCATCCCGCCAGCGCCTCAACCAGTTGGAGGTTAGCTTTATTCGCCTCCGGCGGAGCGCCGACCGACACCTTGAGACGGTCTCCGTACAGACCCCGCACCACCGTCCGCGGAGCGGAGGGACTGACACGCACTCCCAGCAGCAGTCCGTTGGCTCCCGCGCTTATTGCCAGTGATTCACAAGAACCGGAAGCCAAACTATGGTCACCACTCGAAGTCACGAGTCCTGTTCTTATCCAACGTTTCTTCGCCGGGGAAGGTATCATCGACATCTTCGAGTTGGCGACCGAAGAAAAATCCGCGCGGAGCCTGCGCCTCTCCGGGTTGGTCACCCTCGCGCTCCGCAGAAGCCGTCGACGACTCGAGGGTCACCTCATCGGTGCCGCTTTCTTTAGCGCCGGTCTGATGGCTCTCGACCCGGCCGGAGTCTTCCCCCACAGCTTCAGTGTCACCGGCGGCCAACTCGCTCTCTTCGGTCGGAACTTCGTCCTCGGACGACGAAACTACCACCGGTACTGGCTGCGATTCGGGTTCTGGTTCCGGCTCGAGTACCGGTTCCGGCTGCGGTTCGAGCGCCGGTAAGGCCTGCAGCTCCGGCAACACTCCTGGCTCCGGTTCAAACCCGGCCTCAGATCCAGGCTCCATCATTTGGGGAGCAGCCACAGCCACCGCCGCCCCGTTCCCAAACGCTGCAGCCTGAGCTGTGGTCGTGGTGATCGGCGCTTCATTTAACAAGTTCAGGTATCCCTCAAGCAAGGAACGGAACTTGAAGCGGAATTCCTCCTCCAGCCGCTTGAGCTGAACCAGTGTTTGCTGCACCTGCTGGACCCCACCGTACGAATCGTTGATGATCCCTCGGGCCTTGAGTTGAGCATCGCGCAGAATCAGCTCGCTCTCTTTGTGCGCATTGGCCCTGATCTCCTCAGACTGCAATTGGGCCGAGACCAGGGTCTTTTCGAGCGCATCCCTCATCTGTCCGTGCACTGCAATCTGCTCTTCGAGGCGCTGAACGCGATCATGCAGTTCCATGTTTTCCTGGAACAGACGCTCAAACTCGTCGGCCACCTCGTCCAAGAAGATGTCAACCTGCTCGTCAGAATACCCACGCATGGAACGCTTGAATTCCTTGCGCCGTATATCGAGGGGCGTGATCTTCACTTCGTTCCCCCTTTGCTCGAGATGACCTGCTCCCAGGCCCCCGGCCGTCGTGGTGTCCGAGTAGTCAGCCACTATTCAATCATGCGAGGCTGCACCGTGTCTCAGCCTTGTGCGCCGTGCTTCAGCGCCGATTCTGCCGCCCGAAGAAACGCCCCCCGAACAGCATGATCCTCCAGCACCGCCAAACCGGCAATGGTAGTGCCCGCCGGCGAGGCCACCTGGTCCTTGAGATCGGCAGGCGAACCCCCAGTCTTTTCCAGAAGAAGAGCAGTGCTGAGTACGGTCTGGCGTGTGAAGGCCCGCGCGATACCGGGCGGAAGACCCGCGTTTGTAGCACCGTCCTCCATACCCTGCAGGGCCACTGTCATTAGACCCGCCAGTATGCGGAGCGACGGCATCTCGCCCGAAGAGCGCCCATTGTTCTCTGATCCCGCCGACGCCGGCGGGCTTACGAAGTCGTCCCGCCCTCCATTCACCACGTCTACGCTCCTCCTCGCGAGAGCCGGCTCCTGCCCGCGGCGTTCAACGTCCTGGTCTCTCAAAATTGATTGAAGAAGCCCTTCTCCATCAGGCGCTGGCGCTCCTCGGCCGAAACCTCGACGTTCTTCGGGGTTAGCAGAAAAACCTTATCCGCCACCCGCTGCATACCGCCGTCCAGAGCGTAAGTGAGTCCACTGGCGAAGTCGATGAGCCTCTTTGCCAGCTCGGTCTCGCTGGTTTGGAGATTCAGAATAACCGGGATATCACCCTTGAACTTGTCGGCCACAATTTGAGCGTCGTTGAAGTTCTTCGGCATAACCAAGTGCACCCGCACCTGAGGCTGCTCCGCGGCGGTCGGCAATGGACGAACGGACGCCCCTCTCTGCGAGGCTGCACTCCGTTGATTTACATAATCACCGTCGGCAAAGATGTCATCAAACTCCACTGACTGCTTGCGACGGCTGCTGCGATCGATCTTGCGCACGTTGGGACGTTCTCTGTACGTGGGCTCAGCGTCCGGCCGGACGCTCATCGTCTCATCATCGTACTCGTCGTCCTCGTCGGCAAGACCAAAGTACACGAGGGTCTTGCGCCAGATACCACCGCCTGCCATACCATCCTCCTTATGCGCTTGAGAAGAGCGCGCTACCCAATCTTACGATGGTCGCACCTTCTTCGACGGCTACTTCATAATCGTTGCTCATCCCCATGGACAGTTCGGTGAGGTCATGGCGTCCGGTGAACACTGGAGCCAGTCGGTCGCGCAGTTCGCGTAGCCCCCGGAAAAACGGTCTGGCGGCCTCCGGATCGGGTACCAAGGGTGCCATGGTCATGAAGCCCACGAACACAACCTTCGAGCAAGCCGAGGCCTGCTCCAGAAACGCCTCTGCGGCTGCCGGGAGAATACCATACTTGGTCTCTTCGCCACTTATATTGACCTCCAGAAGCGCCCGCACTTCCGATTCCGCCCTCCTATCTAATTCTTCCACCAGCGACATTGACTCAACCGAGTGGATCATAGTGACGTATGGCAACACCTGCCGCACCTTCCGACCCTGCAGGTGCCCTATGAAATGGAACTCGAAGGCTGCGTTCCACTCCCTCCATTTTGCCTCTAGTCCTTCTGCCCTGTTCTCCCCCACCAGCCGGATTCCTGCCCTCTGAAGCAGAGACATCTCCTCAATCGCCAAATACTTCGATGCCACCAGAAGCCGGGGAGCGTCTGTGCGTCCGGCCCGCAGGCAGGCTTGATTAATCCGTCGCTCGATCTCATCTAGGTTCGCGCATAGTCTTTCCAAGTCCAGATACATCAGGCCGCCACCCAGCCCACGCATCCCTGGCGGCCCGTAACCGGACCTTCCTTGCGATAGGAATAGAAAATATCCGAATGACAGGCTGTGCAGAGCCGCGGATTAACCACTTGCTCCCGCCGGACGCCCAACTCCGTCAGACTCTTCGTCACCGCCTCCCATAGATCCACGCGATAGCGGGTGTTTCCTTCGCTCTCTTCTCCTGCTACGCCAGCAACCACATCTGAACCGAACCGGGCTGTGAATGCGGAGGCCACGTCTTGATCGACCGTGAAGCAACATGGCCCGATACTGGGGCCGATAATAGCGGTACCCGGGGGGCTGATCATGGCCCGGCCGCCCTGCTGCACCATCCCACCAAGGATTCCGCGCCAGCCCGCGTGCACCACGGCCATGTCCACCTCTCCGCAGAGAACCAGGGGGACACAGTCGGCAAAGACCAAGAGGGCCGCGAGGCCCCTGTCGATCTCGGGATGAAGAGTCAATCCATCGCAGGGACTCCCCGGGGGCTCCCGCAGGTATTCAGCGGCTCCCACGACACGAAGGCCGTGAACCTGTCCGGGACTGACCAGCCGGCGCTTGAGCAGGGCTGCGACTCGGTCACGGTTTTTGGTCACAACCATGGGGTCGTCATCGGAGCGTAGATCGAGATTGAGAGACGAGAACGCTCCGGAGCTATCACCGCCCAGCCGCGTCGTAAAAAGAACGCGGAATGGCTCGGGTAGACGGGCCTCCAATAAAGGTATCCCATCGATCTCGCGAACAACCATCCGAGACCTTGCACCCGGGTCAATGAGTTTCTCGAGTACACCCAGGCCGTAACCGCCCTGATCAGCCGTCACACCGATGATCCGCCCTTCTCGCAGCTAGCCCTTATCCCGTAGGAACTTGGGAATCTCAAGAATGTCTTCATCCATCTCAAAGGTGTGAGTCTTTTGGGGAAGGATACCGGCTACATCACCAGAGCGGGGAGCGGCCTCTTCCATCGATTCATCGCCTCCCGTTGCTGCGGCGTGCACCCTGTCGAATCCGGTGGCAATGACCGTAACCCGTATCTGATCGCCGAGCGACTCATCAATGACTGCGCCAAATATAACGTTCGCCTCGGTGTCGGCTGCATTTGAGATGACGCCCGCCGCTTCATTCACTTCAAACAGCCCCATATCGGGACCGCCACTGATGTTGAGCAGGATCCCGGTGGCCCCCTCGATGGAAGACTCGAGCAAGGGTGACGAGATGGCGGTCTTGGCCGCTTCCACACCACGGTTTTCGCCGCTGGCAATTCCGATGCCCATGAGAGCCGATCCGGCGTTGCGCATGATCGTGCGCACGTCGGCGAAATCGAGGTTGATCAATCCCGGCACGGTAATGAGATCGGTGATTCCCTGTACGCCCTGGCGCAGTACGTCATCGGCGACCCGGAAGGCCTCAATGATGGAAGTTCTCTTCTCCACCACTTGGAGCAATCGATCGTTAGGAATGATGATAAGAGTATCGACCTTCTTTGAAAGAGCCTCTATTCCAGCTTCCGCCTGATTCGCGCGTTTCCGCCCTTCAAAAGTGAATGGTTTCGTAACAACGCCTACGGTCAAAGCGCCCAACTCGCGGCCGATCTCCGCAATCACCGGAGCCCCGCCCGTTCCGGTACCGCCTCCCTTGCCAGCCGTCACGAATACCAAGTCGGCCCCTTTGAGCACTTCCCTGATTTCGTCCCGGCTCTCCTCTGCGGCCTGCCTGCCGATCTCCGGGTTTGCGCCCGCGCCAAGACCCTTGGTTATCTTCCCTCCGATGTGGAGTTTCACATCGGCATCACACATCAACAGGGCCTGGGCGTCTGTGTTGACCGCGATAAATTCCACTCCTTTCAACCCAGCATCGACCATGCGATTGACGGCATTGGTACCACCACCGCCTACTCCAACGACTTTGATCACCGCGATGTAGCCGGATCCCGTGTCGCTCATATCGTTCGGACCTCCAGTATCATCATCATGTCACAGGACCCCAACTTGACCCTTTGCATATAGCTCTCGACTACTACTTCATACTGGGAGCAGTACGTCCCTCAGTAGCCAAGTCCTGCTATAAGGCACCATATCATGTTCATTCCGCCTTGACAGCCGGCCGGTCGGGTACTACCAGATCTATATATTCGATCGTTTTGCCATCCCTCAAGTACCGCTCGATGATGTCCACCGCCACCATCAACTTGTGATCGAGATCGGTGCTATCGCCCAAGCGA
>CAZOJR010000146.1:0-5946 GCA_964580165.1 uncultured Gaiellales bacterium | reverse complement strand
AAGGTGATCGGCCGCGGCGTTGATCTCGATGCCGTCCCAACCGGCTTTCTGCAGGCGGACTGCCGCTGAGGCGAAGCGGTCGACCAACTCCTCAATCTCATCGATGGTAAGTACGTGCGGCGGCTTCTCGTCGTGGACGTCGAATGGGGAGGGGTAGGTCACCGCCGACGCGGCGCAAGGCTCTGCGATCAGCGCGTAGATCCCACTCCAGGGACCTCTGTGATAGAGCTGGGTGAAGATGGGGCACCCGTACTTGTGAACTTCAGCCGACAGCTCGGCAAGATTTGGGATGTACTTGTCGTCGTCAACACGAAAGCGCCTGTCGCCTTCTTCGAGTAGCGGCCATTCCATGGCCGGAGTCTCGGTAATAATAAGGCCGGCTCCGCCTTTTGCCACTGCGCCGTAAAAGGCCTTGGCAAGGGTGCCGACGCGTTGCTCGCCGGATTCAAAGAAATATGTTTGCGCCGCCGTCTTTACGATGCGGTTCTTGAGCTGCACCTTGCCGATTTTGGTCGGTGAAAACAGGTGTTCGTAGCGGGTTGCCACTTTCACGCCTCCCTCTTTCTGATAGTCGGTCCTTTTCTGCCGGCAAGGGTGCCGCGCTTTTCCTGAGAAGTATACGTGTAACTATAGTGGAAGAGAGCGGGCCCGCAATTGCGGGCCCGCTCTCTGTATTTCCTATCAGCGAGTAAGGGCGATCTCACCCAGGTTGATGTCCTTGCTCGTTTCCAGCGAGTCGTACTTCGCAGGCGCGAAACCGTCGGCCTCGATAGTGAGGGAGAACAGTCCTTCATCCAGATCTTCAAACCAGAAGTCACCAAAGCCGTCGGTAAGAGTCTCGCGCTTCTCACCTGTCTTGGAATTCACCAATGTACAGCGGGCGCTCTTCACGATCTCCTTGGCCACCGGGTCGTAGACCAAACCGCCAATGAAGCGCTTGGGCATATTCAGGTAATAGACCCGTGGCTTGGTTTCGTCCGCTCGCTCGAGCTGAGTGGCCTTGGCGATTTCCTCAGCGAACTCTGACTCGTCTCCGAACTTCAGTGCACCAGTGGGGCAGATGTCCACACATCGGGGCACTGACCAGCCGTCATCCAGCAGATGGGCGCAGCCGGTGCACTTCTGAGCGATGTTCAGGTCCTCATTGAAGAAGAGAGCATCGTACGGGCAGGAGAGTAGACACTCTCGGCAGCCGGTGCACTTCTCTGGGTCGATGACTACCAAGGCATCGTCTCTTCTGTAGATGGCGCCTATAGGGCAGGCCTCCAAGCAGGGAGCATCGTCGCAGTGCTGGCAGGGTACTCCCACGTAGTGAAGCTTCACCTTGGGTACGGTTCCCCGCACGTAGTCGTTCAGGCGGAACCAGAACTGGCCGGTGTCCGGCTGGGGTTTTGCATAGGGTGTCCAGTCGTTGGCTACATGCTCATCCTTGCAGGCGATCTGGCAGCAGTAGCAGCCGTTGCAGCGAGCGACATCAAATACAAAGACTTTCTTTGCCATGATTACTCCTCCCCCCTGATCCAGCTTACATAGCGAAGCCCGGCGGCTGGGGAGTAGTCGCGCGCAAAAGCTTCAGGGAATTTCTCGCGCCATTCTGCCATCTCGGCCGCAGTCACCTTCTGTACGTCCACTAAATATCCGCTGGTGGCCATACCCCAGCAGTTTTGAGAGGTTCCGTTGGCAGGGGAGATGAGGTTGTTGGCGCCGCCGCGATCTATGGAGTTACCCGGCTCGGTCGAGATCATGTCGGCTCGGGCGCCGTGATCTTGGTAAGTAACTCCCGGTTTGATGCGCTCCCACACTATGGCGCCACCCAAGACGGTGCCACGCTCGTTGAAGAGCTTGACGATGTCGCCGTCTTTGATGCCTCGAGCCTCGGCGTCTTTGGGGTTGATCCATACCGGCTCGTACATGTAGCCATCCGAACCCTTAACCTTGCAGGTCTTGACCTCGCGGGTCCAGGTAATGTCGTCGTTCTCTGCGTGGGTTCTCCAGCGGGCGTGGTTGCTCACGAGGAGCATCGGGTATTTCTTGGCCCGTTCGCTGGAGAGGCGCTCGTCGTGGCTGGGGCCCTTCTCGATCCACTTGGGATATGGGGGGCGTTCCTGGTCGTCGGGGAAGTGATCGGCTAGACGCTGAGAGTAGAACTCGATCTTGCCTGTGGGGGTCTTCAGAGGATTGGCCTCGGGATCTTCGTAAAAGAGCCGCAGGCCGGGCGGGTACTTCTGCCAGTCATCCTCGGTAGGAATGTAGTAGTAGCCCCTCTCCTCGAACTCTTCCCAGGTGAGTTGATCGGCGACACCGGAGGCTTCATATCCCCATTTGATCTTCTCGCGCACGGTCATCCCATCGGTGTACTCTTCGTAGAGGCCCAGCTTCTTGGCCACCTCACCGGCAGCTTCGTAGTCGGAGAGCGACTCGCCCAAGGGCGCGATGGCCTGTTTCTCATAGGCGATGCCGTTCATGGGAGAAGCACTCGAAATCTGGCCGAAGTCCTCTTCTTCAAGCTTTGTGTTGACGGGGAGGATGATATCGGCGTAGATGGAGTCGTTCTCCAGCCAGGGATGCTGGACCACGATGGTCTCCAGCTTGGGACTGCGGAAGGCCTGGATGGACTCCATGCTGTTGTTCCAGCAGGTGCTGCGGCAAGGATTGTCCATCCACAGCATGTGGCACTCACTCCCGCCCTCTTCTTTAGGGATGGGATAGGTGTACTTCTTGAACTGATCGTCGATGTGTGCGAAGAGCGAGGTGTTTCCCCAAGAACTGCAGGTCCCGTCCAGGATTGCCTGGTGGAACTGGGTTTTGGGAATGAGCTGCTTGGTTGCATTGAGCAGGGGACGACCACTCCAGACTTGGCCACGGATGACGTCCAGCCGTAGCTGTATCGACGGACGGGGCAGGTCACGCTGCGTGAGGCCGTCGGCCAGCTTGTTGTAAACATGCACACCTGGTTTGCCCAGTCCCTGCATGGCTTGGAGACAGACCTCGAGTCGCGCCGGCTCGTGGGCATAGGGGCCGCGAATGTACGAGCCACCATAGTAGTGGAGGGTGGAGGTAACCTTTTCTGCCCATTCGCGGGCCAGCGCCTTGATAGTCCATTCGGAGACGCCGGTCTTCTCGGCGGCCCAGGCCGGAGTCTTGGGGACCCCGTCTTCCTCACCCATCACATAGGCGCGGAACGGTTCGAAGCCCACCACGTGAGTGTCCACGTAGGCCTTGTCGTAGGTGCCTTCATCGATCCAGGTGTAGGCGATGGCCAGATGGAGAGCGGCGTCGGTGTTGGGTAGGATGGGGATCCACTTATCGGCATGCACACCGGCGTAGTAGTTGAGGTCGGGGGCGATGGATATCTGTTTGATGCCGATGTCGTTCCAGAAGTAGCAGACATTACTGGCGAACTGGCTACCGAAGCCCCATGGCGTGGTCTCCAGGTCGCACCCGATGGCGATCAGCATCTCAGTGTTCTGGCTGACGTCGTTGAGGACGTTGTCCATCTGGGTGAGGTGGCCCTGAGCGCCCTCGCCCCATACATGTTCGGCGCCCCAGTACCATCCCTCCCAGCTGTCGGCGTTACGTATCGCCTGGGTGTAACCGCCCACTTTCTCCATGAGCAGCATCTGGCAGGAGTGGGGACCGTGCACACACTTTGTCTCGCCGTGGCCGTCGCCGTGGCACAGAACGGCGTAGGGGCCGTAGGTCTCTCGTACCCGCTTGACCTCGTTGGCGATAATTGTGGTTGCCTCGTCCCAGGAGATCCGCTTGTATTTGCTCTTGCCGCGGTTCTCGACATTACGTTCACCGTTCGGGTCCCAGTCTTCACGAATGAGCGGATAGAGAATGCGGTTGGGGGAGTACACCCTCTTCTTGTATGCAAGCATGTAGGGAGCTAGATAGCTCTTGAGTTGAGGCTCGAGGACCTTCCCATTCTTCTCGATCTTCCAGGGCTTGATCTGTTCCTTGGTGTATTTGTCCTCATGATGAAGGGGCCTGATGCGGACTATCTTGCCGTCCTTGACATCGATCGCGGCTGGGTCACCGTTTCGCGTGAACGACATTTGCCCCAGGCCCTTGAGGACTGTCTTGTCTTTGCTGAGAGGTTTCTTCTTTTCTGCCATCGTGGTTTTTCTCCTTGCATGCTATGGACGGATCGCCTCGAGGTCTCGCGTCTGTCAGCGTTAAGTAGTTTGGCAGGCAAAACTTGGTGCAGTCCGCTATGCTAATAAAATCAGTGTAGCATAGACACGTGTGCATACGCGCGCGAGAAAAGGCGCATGTGTGCACAGCAATAGATCGGATTCAGGTTTAGATATTGTCCAGCGAATTCTCTTTTCGCGGGTATGGACCGGGACTCATTCGGAAACGGTGCCACGTTGGGCTGCGCTCCTTGCCGATCTGGCATCGGGAAGCAGAAAGGCGGCAATTGCACCAAGGACAAAGACAGCTGCCGA
Organism: uncultured Gaiellales bacterium; assembly: GCA_964580165.1. GTDB lineage: Bacteria > Actinomycetota > Thermoleophilia > RBG-16-64-13 > RBG-16-64-13 > RBG-16-64-13. The sequence goes on along the minus strand of CAZOJR010000146.1, from coordinate 1,495 downwards.
GAGCATATACGAAGGGCCGAGCGTGCCGAAAAGATCCTCCAGCAGTCCCCCGATATATGGCCCGGTAGCCTGGCCAGCACCGATAAAGATTGTGACAAAGCCCAGCGAGGCGAACGTCAGTCTTGCTCCGAACGTGTCACCACAAGCCGCTCCGATCAGCCCTGGAACACTGAATACTCCCGATCCAAAGATAATGGCAGAGAAAATGAGTCCCGGGATGCCCGGTTTGATGACAAAGAGGAGAACGGCGAATGCCTCCATCAAGAATAGTATTGCCAGAGCTCGGCCTCGTCCGACGCGGTCGGAGAGCGTTCCCCAGAGAACCCCAAACACCAAGCTGGCTGCGCCGGAGACCAGAAAAAGACTGCCGGCGGTTTTGCCGTCAATGCCCAGGTCTGCAGTGAGCCGCTTCTGGAAGAACGTGTAGTAGATGAGGTAGGCAAATCCAAAGGCGAAGTAGACGAATCCCAAGTGCCACGCATATCTGGATCGCAGGATGGTGCGCAGGTCGGCAATAACTGTCCCTGCTTGTTGTGTTTGGGGCTTGACGGTTTTTTCCTTGACGGTTTGTCCCGGTTCATACGGCCTGTCGCGTTCGAAGATCCAGGTCACGATTGCTACGGTGATGGCAACAGCGGCAGAGAAATACCAGGCATGCCGCCAGCCGGCCTCTCCCCCGACGGCTATGAGTTGGGGCACAGCAGGTCCTGCCACTACAAGGCCCAGGCCGGTGCTTGAGGAGGCGATCGCCGAGGCCAATCCCAGCCGGCGCGTATCGAACCAGGCTCCCATGAGTGCGACCGACGGAGCCATCACCATACCGTTGCCGAGCCCGGTCAAGAAGCGGTAGGCTGAAGCGTCGGCCAACCCCACGGAGAAGCCCGTGAGCAGTAGGCCGGCTGCGGTTATGGTTATGCCTGTGGTTACCACTTTACGTGCACCGAAGCGTGACGCGAGAACACCGCCAACCAGGGCCATGAGCGTGTACCCCGCAAGGTTCCACGAAGCAAGAGACCCTGCTTCAGCGCCGCTCAGCGCAAGAGCGCTCTGCATGTCGGGCAAGACGGCGCTGTAACCGAACCGGCTTAGCCCGGCGGCTCCGAAGATTCCCAAGAAGGCTACGCCAAGGACGACCCATCGGTAGTAGCGCGGATTACGAGTTAGGCTCATTCTACTTCCTGACTACTGTACTCCCTGACTCAATATGCTCCCCGTCTTCTTTGAAGGAACTCTATGTGCGCTCCATGATACATACACACAGATACCAGTCTCTCTCTCGACGATGGTGTAGTTGGCGGCAAACATCTGATGGTCCCGTGGAGGGAGCCGTGCGCCGTCTTGGTGCTCCCTGTGTTACATTCCGGTAATGGGGATCAGCGCAGCACTTTGGAGCGGTGGGTTGTCCGATGAATCTGTCCGGCGCTGCGGGTGGGTCGGCGCGGATCCGCTGTATGTTGCCTACCACGATGAAGAGTGGGGCGTCCCCGTTCATGAT
>CAZOJR010000145.1:0-5948 GCA_964580165.1 uncultured Gaiellales bacterium | reverse complement strand
CGCATAACCTACCACCTGGACCGGCGGGCCGGGGTCTCTGGAGTCGGCCGGCGGTTAAGCAGGCGGCCCTGCTTAACCGCCTCAGTCCTGCTTAAGACCCAATCTCACGGGACCACTCAGGCGAGCGCCTGCAGCAGATGCTCCCGGCCCAGGTTGCCACCCGACATGATCAGTACCACCTTCTTCCCGGCCAGCCGGTCTTTGATCTTGAGCGCAGCCGCGATTGCCGCGGCCCCAGCCCCCTCGGCCAGATTGTGCGTCACATCGAGCGCCAGCCGGATGCCGGCGAGGATCTCCTCTTCACTAAGAAGCACCACCTCCGCTATGTGGTCCTTCATGATAACGTAGGGCAGTGGAAAGACACTCCTGGCCGCCAAACCGTCGGCTACGGTGTTTGCTTCTTCTAGGACAACCTGCTCACCCTTCTTCCAAGATTCGTAGAAGGCGGCGGCCCGTTCAGCCTGTACTCCGATGATCTCCACCCGTGGATTAACAGCCCGCACCACCTTGACAAGTGAGGCACACCCCGCTCCACCGCCAATGGGGCACACTATCGCATCCACATCTGGAAGATCCTCAAAGATCTCGAGCCCCATGGTACCGAGGCCATTGAGAATCTCGGGTTCGTTGCCCTGCTCCACATAGTAGTAGCCGGCACTGTCGACCAACTCGTCACAGTAGGACTGAGCGTCGTAGAAGTCGTGCCCGTGCACGATCAGGTCGGCCCCAAAACTCTCGACAATTCGATTGATCTCTGGATTGTTGCGTTCCGGGACAACCACCGTGCAGGGCACGTCGAATCGCCGGCCGGCCCATGCCATGGCCAAACCGTAGTTACCACGGGTAGCCACGAGAACACCTCTCTCCAACTCCTCCCTGGAGACATGATGAAAGAAGTTCAACGCCCCGCGGATCTTGAAGGATCCGGTGGGGTTGTGGTTCTCATGTTTGACGAGGGTCTCGCAGCCAACCAGGCGAGAAAGCTCCGAGTAGTACGTCAGATTCGTCCGGTTCAGATAGCAATCGATGACCGCCCTCGCCTTAATCACGCCCAGCAAGTTGACCTCGGCGCTGAGCTCCTCGTACTTTCTCAACATCGAGCCTCCAACTCCTTGCGGCCGATACTCGACTTTCTCCGCCCCGGTACCCGCATGCTGTCCGCTGAGGGCAAAATGCGCACCTGCTAGAAGGAAAAACCTTCGGGCAACGATTCCACGGGCGTACCTGCGGGAACCCAAGAGAGATCCAGAATCGTGTAAGTCGGATTGTGATACTTAAAGACCGGCACGACCCTCATCCCGATCTGAGGTTCACCCACCAGCAAATAGCTGAAGAGAATAGTCGACACGCCTTCGAATTCGACATTGATGAACCGGATCGGCTTGTCGAGCAGGTTGAACGCACCCGATCTCGCGCAGACCATGAAGGTGTGTACGGTGGCCGTCTGCTTCGCGAGATCAGTCATGTCAACAATCGTGTTCTTACCGAGGCAGTCCGGGCAATGGATGCGGAACGGCTGGAACATCGCGCCGTTCGACTCGCAGTCCGGATTCTCACACTTGGTGGCGAGCAGTTTGCCCTTGGAGAGCGACTCGAAAAATATGGCCTCGCCGCCGTACGTGTGGACATAAGTCATGTCCCTGGGCTTTGTGACACCGACAAGACTCCAGCCGTTGTCTGCATCCCTGATCGGCATGTGCTGCTCGAGGCGGTGAAAATCGCCACGGAACTTGTAACGATTGTTCTTGACCTGAACCTGTCCGTATTGACTCATAATAGGCCTCTCTCACGCGTCTTTCTTCAACAGATGATCGGGGTCCATGAGAATAGTTGCCGTCACGTGCGACCCCACGCCTGCGTGACTGATGGAGAGGGCCCGTTTGGCGCCCTGCACCTGGAGATCAGCCCAATCCGCCGGCTTCTCGCGGCCGAATTCCTCCCACCGCTTCTCCTCGCCATGTATCTCGCCCCAGCGGCTCCAAAGCTGAGTCGCAATCTCAAACACCTGCATGATGCCGCTGGCGCCAACCGCATGCATGCAACCGATCAGGCCACCGGAGAGGTTCGAGGGCAGCTTGCCCGGCTTTCCGGTATGCGGATTGGTGTGATAGCAGTCACCCGACTCCACGTAGTCCCGCCCATGACCGTACGGCCGGAGGCCAATGTCTTCGTATGTCTGCACGTCGCTGATGGTGAAGGCATCGTGCAGTTCGATGACGTCGAGATCCTCCGTGGGGTCAGTGATTCCCGTCATGCTATAACCGTAGTACGCGGCCATTCGCGCTGCGAGAAAGCCGGTGAAACCCGGATAGCGATCACCGCCCGGAAATTCCTTGGCCAAGTCTTTGTATTGGTCGGCCGTCTCGTGAGGCAGCAGGGGGATTTCCATATTCCGTCTGTCGGCTGCGCGAAGGGTGTGCGACCCGGCAGTCACCCAGATCCGAAGAGGTTTGTTCTTGCTGTTCTTGGTCAGCTCCATGGCCGTATCCTCGTCACAGAGGACCGCGCAAGCCGCCCCGACGCTCATGAGGCAGCAATCCAGGGCACGCAGCGGATCGGCCACCAAGGGCGACATGAGAACGTCGTCGACGGATATCTTCATACCGCCGTGGGCAAACGGGTTGAACCGCGCGTAGCCGTGATGCTTCACCGCTATCTCAGCAAGCGTACGCCGGAACGAGGCCTCGGCCTTGCCGAACACCTGCCAGTACTTCTGGGCCATGACCGCGTAGTAACCCGTGTAAATCTGGCCCATGGGAGATTCCCAGTCCCTATCGGCCGCGCAGGCGATGAGAAAGTTCCCCTCATCGGTGGGAACTTCATCCATTCGCTCCCAACCCATGGCGAGTACGCAATCGGAGTAGCCGCTGGCCACTGCTTTCGCCGCCTCCCACAACGTGGAACCACCGGTCGCACCACCTGACTTGACGCCGACGTTGCCCAGCGGGTCCAGCCCGAGACGGTCATGGATTAGGGCCTCGCCGAGAAGCTGGTCCCCGAAATGGTCGGCGAAGTGCCCGTAGTAACAGGTGTGTATGTACTTCTTCAGTTCAGCCGGAGTGAGGTCGAGCAGCTCGGCTGCCATAGCCAGGGCGTCGACACACAGCTCTTCAGTTCTTTTCTCTGGTATCGCCCGTCCGTACTTGGACTGGCCAGCGGTCACCAGGTAGACCGGCCGCATGAACTTCGGCGTCTTGAGCTGCCGCTCGCTGAAATTGATCATTTGCTTCCTCTTGTGCTGGCTGGTAGGTGCATTAACCGACCCCCCCGCGGCGGTCAGAGGTCCTATGATAATGCGTGAGCCGGTTCTTGTGCTAGCGGTGAGCGCAGACCGGGTTCACCTGAATGCTATTATTACTGTTATTGGATGATTGTTCTGCACTCGTGAGTACCGTTGACACCGGGCCAAGAACCGCCGGCTGATGTCGCGGCTCGGATAGACCTAGTGAAGATCATGGACCGGCTGAGGTATCACGATATCCTGTACAACGACTCCCCCATCGGGCCTTGGCCGACCCATCTTCTCAAGCGGGTAGACAAGCCGACCAATGAGATCGTCGAACCTATCGAACGGCGCGATCAGCGAGACAACCCATTCAATGAATTCATTTCGTGCGACCCTGAGCATGGCGTTCACCAGGCATTTGAGCACCTGGTCGCACGCTACCCCATCGGGGCGGCTCTTCTCGATATACAGAAACACATAGGCTTGATCGCTGACAAGCCTAATTCGGTTACCCCCGCGAAGGCGCCCATCCCCAACGACCCTCGAGTCAGGAGCCGGCACCTCAAAGCCCTGGGGTATTTCCTCGGCGCCGACATCATGGGGATAGGCCCTCTAGCCCCCTCGGCCGTTTATACCCACAATACGGAAAGCGAGGAGATCGAAGCGCCGTATAAGTACGCCATTGTCTTCGTGTGCCGCAAACACGATCCCACCATTTCGGCATCGAATGGCTGGGAAGATATCGTGGACGCTGCCAGCTTTCAGACCTACCAACGGCTGGCAGTTCAGACCGAAACCATGGCGAACTACCTGCGCCTGCTGGGCTGGGAAGCACAAGCGTCTAATATGAACCGCTACGTCACTCTTATGCCCCAGATCATACTCGACGCCGGATTGGGCGAAATCTCCCGCATGGGCATCATCCTCAATCCCTTCTTGGGCTGTAACTTCAAAGCGGCGTGCGTGCTAACCGACATGGAGCTCGAGATCGACGGTTATATCGACTTCGGCCTCCAAGACTACTGCGATACCTGCGCTCTCTGCGCGGTCCAGTGTCCTTCTCACGCTATCCCCCACGGACCCAAGGCCCTGTATAACGGTTATTACACGTGGAAACTAAACAGCAGACTGTGCGCCAAATTTGACGTGTTCAACAAAGAAGGCTTCGTCTGTGGCCGTTGCACCAAGATATGTCCGTGGCATATCCCCGGTCAAGGGCCTCACGATTTCGCCCAGTGGGACGGCAATCTAGGATGGTTGCATGACCGGGTCGACCAGCAGAGGGAGCGGGTAATCGCCTCCCGCTATGTCGATCCATCCGAGCGCACGAACAAGTGGTGGTTGCCGCTAGAGGAGATCGACGGCAAGTTGGTTGAACCCACCGCCAAGAACGAGTGCAGGATCTGCCGGGACTACCCGCTGCAAAGCAGCGGGTAGTCCCGGCGCGAAGCGTTGATTAGCGAGACCGTCGAACTACGGTTACCGAGGAGGAACACCGGATGTCCGTCAACCTCTCAATAAAAAATGTACCCGACGATGTCATGCGCGGATTGCGTAACCGTGCAGCTCTGAACCAAAGGTCACTTCAGGTGGAAGTGTTGGAGATACTGAAGCAGGCCGTCAAGCACCAAGGTACCGTCACAATTGATGGCCTACTGGCAAAGGCAGAACAAGCGAAACCGGCCCTCGACGATGCGACCTCCAAGATGTATGCCGCCCAGCAGGCGGAGCACGAGAGAGTCACCCGCCGGTTCCAGGACTTGATGGCTCAACTCGATGGGACTGATTCCGTCGAAGAACCGGACGAAGGGCGGTAGGCACCCGACCGGCGAAAGCTACGCATTCAGAGGCACGCTGATGTTGGGTCGACGTTCATGTCCGATCGGAACGTGAGTTTGCAAAGCGATGCTGAAGCCGCATTCGCTAGATTTACGATCCCTCTTCGACGGCAAAGCAGTAGAGCGTACCTTCACTACCCCCATATTCGTCCGCCGGTACTTCATCCCCGTGTGCAATCACCCAATCCACAACGTCTTCTAACACCTCCGCTGAGCTGCCCATCGTCCCAATGGAGGTACCTGCCGGCGAGCCACGGACAGATCCTTCGGATTGGTTTGTGAGAAACACATAACGTACCTCTCCTGACGCGACCATACTCTCCAACTCCGAAACCGTCGGCACCGGATCACGGCTCTTGTACCCGCCGATTGTCACAACCGGCTCGCCAGTGGCCAGGATGATCGGCACAGATTCCGAGGTCGCCTGTACCGCGACAAGGTACTTCGCATCTCCCTGGTGTTCTTGAAGATAGGCGATCAGACTCTCATCCACAGTGAGATCAGAGACGCCCGAACCACTCGCGTTGGGCCCATTGGTGCCCGGCCCGGCTGCGGCCGTATTACCGGTCACTTCACGCTCGATGGTGCTCAGATCATAGGCTGTAGGACCGGCCAGCAGAGCCACGGCTGCCAAAGCCATCGCGGTACCAGTTAAAACCCGCCTCACGCGACCGCCCGTCGGTACCAGAGATACCAGCAGCAGACCGACCGCACCCACCACACCTGTTACGAGCACTATCGTGGACAGCCCGGGTGCATAACCGGAAACTCGGCCGAGCAGGATTGCCGACCACACAGCGCTACCGGCGACAGCAGCGGGAAGCAGCCAGGCCAACCGGGGTTTGCGCGTCCCTATATGCCACAGTTCCACGGAGCCTCCGCCC
>CAZOJR010000144.1:0-5956 GCA_964580165.1 uncultured Gaiellales bacterium | reverse complement strand
CGCCTCCCCTACCTACCGCTGCTCCCGAAGCCCCCTTCTCCCCTTACCGTCTCGGGTAGGCTGCCGGCTAGCGTGAAGGCCGGTTCCTCCACCCTCTGGACGACCAGCTGCGCGATGCGTTCACCCACCCGCACCACGAAGGGCTCCCGCCCCGAGTTGTAGAGCGAAACCCGGATTTCACCCCGGTAGCACGCGTCTATGAGACCAGGTGAATTGACCACCATGATGCCGTGCTTGAAAGCAAGACCAGAGCGAGGTTGGACAAAGCCCGCGTAGCCATAGGGGATAGCAAGGGCTACTCCGGTTCCCACGTCTCTCCGTTCACCCGCCGGTATGATGGCTTCTTCTACCGAGAAAAGGTCGGCGCCGGCGTCGCCGGGATGAGCCCGCTGTGGAAGCTGGGCCGCGGGGTGAAGAAGCTTGACCTCTATTTCCATCCGCACGCTAAAGCTTGAGTGAGCGTTCAATCCGCTCGACGGCTTCGGCAATACGGTCATCGGGAGTAGTCAGAGACAGGCGAACGAACCCTTCGCCCGCCGGTCCGTAGCCACGACCCGGAGTCACCACCACGCCCGCCTGCTCCAACACATGTTCGCTGAAGCTCCCCGACGTGTACCCAGGTGGGACCGGAACCCACATGTAGACTGTGCCTTTAGGTTTCGGCACCTGCATTCCCACCGAGATCAGCGCTTCTGCCAGCAGGTCACGACGACGCCGGTAAATCTGTTGGTCTTGAGGCGCCACAGATGGGACAGAATGTCATGATTACCGACGGCGAAGCCGATTCGCCAGCCTGTCATGTTGAACGGTTTCGAAAAGCTGAAGAATTCCACTCCCACGTCTTTGGCCCCGGGAACACTCAAGAAACTGGGGGCCACATAACCATCGTAGGTGAGCTCGGAATAAGCATTATCATGGATCACGGCCACGTCATACTTCTTGGCGAAATCAACCACCCGCTCGAAGAAACCGTCCTCGACAACCGCGGCCGTGGGATTGTTGGGGTAGCCAATGAAGAGAACCTTGGCCCGCCGGGCTTCATCCTCGTCGATCTCATCTAAGTCGGGGAGAAAGCCCTGCTCTGGCCGGAGATTGAGATACTTGACCTCGGCGCCGACAATTACCGATCCCCCCGAATACACCGGATATCCGGGGTCGGGGACAAGGGCCAGATCGCCCGCGTCAAGCAGCGCCAAACAGATGTGAGCCAGACCTTCCTTCGCGCCCTGAAGTGGGAAGAACTCCTTCGCCGGGTCCACTTCTACGCCGAAACGGCGCTTGTAGAACGATGCCGCAGCCGCGGCAAATTCGGGGAGGCCCCAGTTGCTCGGATAACGATGATTCCCCGCGTCGGCCACCTGGCGCTGCATCTCTTCGACGATATACCGAGGAGTGGGCAGATCAGGGTCGCCGATGCCAAGGCTGATAACATCCACCCCGCTCTTGCGCTTCTCCGATATCTTCCGCTCCATTTCTGCGAAGAGATAGGGAGCCAGATTATCCATCCGCTTGGAGAACTGCACGTTAGCCTCCTCGTCAAACAATCGCTTTCATTCGGCTGGCCATCCAAACCGGCCAAGGAGCCGGTCGGACAGATGGCAGGTGAAAACCTCCTTCGCCGGACCGGTCATGAAGACGGGTAGGGTCACGCCCATGGCCAGGCCCGTGCGGCCCTCTGCATTCTCCGCGTTCCCCACCTCAATTACCAAGTCACCTCCCGGCAGATGCACCAACACCGGACTCTCGGCCAGACCGAGCCGCACGCAGGCCGCTCCCACCGCGGTCGCCCCGGTTCCGCAGGCTTGGGTCTCGCCCACTCCCCGCTCCCAGACCCGCATGGTCACGGAGCCGTCGGCTTCGACCCGCACGAACTCGACATTAGTTCGGTTCGGAAAAAACCGGTGCTGCTCGATGAGCCTTCCCACCCCTGCAACGTCGAAAATCCTCGGATCATCGACAAGAACCACGCAGTGCGGGTTGCCCACATCCACAAACGTAAACCGGTATTCCCGGCATCCGGCCTCGATCACAGAGTCAACCACATCCGCGCCTGCTACGAGGCCCCGATCATCCTTCCGATCGCCGGCAGTGGCAGCGCACTCGGACCCCGAAGTTCCGCCCGCCTCGAGAGCTATGTTGGCGCTGCGAAAGCGCGCCTCTCCCATATCGACACGAACCATCCCGTCGCTCAGCAGGCAAGGCTTGACGGGACCAGCCAAGGTCTCAACCACGAATTCACTCTCGGAAACCATTCCGGCCTTTTGGAGATAGCAGGCGAACATGCGAATACCGTTGCCGCACATCTCGGGCTCACCACCGTCAGGATTGAAGATACGCATGCGGGCAACGGCGCCGGGAACCGCCCCGGTCGGAGCCGCATGCAGTAGGATGCCGTCGGCACCCACGCCCAGATGGCGATCACACAGCAGGCCGATGATATCGGGAGTCAACGGGCCCGGGAGAGCATCCTCTTCAACTATGAGGTAGTCATTGCCCAGCCCTTGCCACTTGGCCAGCTTCATACGCTGTCGTGCTCCTTCCCGGGTGGTGCGGACGGCGCGAGAGACACGATCTCGCACGCAACACTGCGTGGATCCTTGTCGCGCACGTCAATGATAGCAGCGTCGCTCACCTTCCGCAGCCAGGTGAGCTGGCGCCGCGCATAACGGCGCGTTGCGGCTGCAATCTGTTCGGTGGTTTCATCTAGCGTCTGCTGCCCTTCGAGATAACGCCATATCTCGGGGTAGCCAATCGCACTCCGTATGCCCGGACCACCGGGCTGCGTTTCTTCCAGCCCGGCCGCCGCTCGGAAGCCTTGCACTTCTCCCACAGCGCCCCGGTGGACAATCTGAGCCGCCCGGCGATCGATCCGCCCGTAGAGCTCCCGGCGGTCCAATACCAGACCCACGACAATCGTCGGATGGCAGTAGACAGGCGACCACAGATCGCTTCTGCCAGACCAGGCTTTGCCACCCGCACACATGACTGCCTCGAGGGCTCGAACGACCCTGCGTACGTTACGTTCGTCGATGGAAGCGGCCGCTTCCGGATCGAGACGGGCAAGCTCGGCGTGCAGCGCGGCAGAGCCCTCAGTTAACGCTCTAGCCTCCAACGAGCGGCGCAGCTCCTTGTCGCCAGCGGTTACGACCGACAGCGGTGCAAGCGCCGCCCTCATATAAAGCCCGGTTCCCCCGGATATCACGGCATAGCCGGTACGAGCCAAGTCGTCCGCAATAAGAGGCCAGGCCAGGGAGGCATAGCCTGCGGCCGAAAAGACGGCTCCCGGTTCCATGAAGCCCACCAGTTCGTGTGGTCCATCCTCAGAAGATGGCTGGTTGGTCAACACAGGGAATCCTCGATATATCTGCATGGAATCGCACGAGATAACCCGCGTTCCCAGCATCCGGGCCAGCTCCGTCGCTACCGCCGTCTTGCCTACCCCGGTGGGCCCCAGAATCCCGAAGACCCACCCTGCGTCCCCCTTTGCCGGACTCAACACCGCGGCACCTCTCCGGACAAAGCCGGGTGGCCTCGAAAGCTCGTCGAGGTTGCTTCTGTCAACTCCACCATCACCAAGCTGCCCGGCGATGCCGTCGAAGGAAAATTCACCGGCTTGTTGCCCCTGGTGCGCCCCATCATCTCTCCCGCGGCATGGCGGCTCACCCGTTCCAGCAGCACCTCAACCACCCGGCCGACCATGGACTGATTGCGCTCGCGCCCCAGTTTCTGTACCAGAGCCACCGTTCTTTCCATTCGCTCGCGCGCCACCTCCGGTGCCAGCCTACCCGGTAGTTGCGCTGCCGCCGTCTGGCGACGGGGAGAATAGACAAAGGTGAAGGCACCATCGAACCGGCATGATTCAACTAGCGCCAGCGTGTCCTCAAAATCGGCCTCAGTCTCTCCCGGAAAGCCCACAATGAGATCTGTGGTCAACACAAGATTGGGGACAGATTCCCGGAGCCGCCGCACAAGATCAAGATACTCCCACCGGTCATACCCGCGGCGCATGGCCTTGAGAACAGCGTCGCTGCCAGACTGGACCGGCAAGTGCAGATGCTCGCAGATCTTGTTCGGGCGCCCCATGAGCGAGATCAACTCGTCAGAAACGTCCTTCGGATGCGAGGTCATGAAGCGTATCCGTTCAATTCCCGAGACGGAGCAGGCACGTTCCAACAGGCCCGCAAACGTCTCCGAGCCTTTGAAGCCGGCCTCCTTGCCATACGCGTTGACATTCTGGCCCAAGAAGGTGACCTCACGCACTCCCGTTTGCGCCAGTTGTTCCACCTCGGCCAGTATCTCTCCCGCCGGTCGTGAGGCCTCCGGCCCACGTACGTACGGCACGATGCAATACGAACAGAAGTTGCTGCAACCGGCGGTGATCTGTACCCACGCGCACGGGCCCGAGGTCCGTCTCCTCGGTAGATCGGCGCTCCAGCGGGTGGTGTGTTCTTGAAACCGCCCGACAGGCCTGCCGCCGGATCGCCGGCTCTCGATGAGGTTCGGCAGTTCATGGAGGCTCTGCGGCCCGACAAGAACATCGATGAACGGAAAGTCATGGAGAAGCTCATCCCTACGGCTCTGAGCAAGACAGCCCGCCACCACGACCAAACGGCTGCCGTCCTGCTTCTTAAGACGAGCGGCCGTCCCCAGGTGACCGGCCAGACGTGTGTCAGCCTTCTCCCTGATAGAGCACGTGTTGTAAACCAACACACCGGCTTCATCAGGATCATCTAAGCGGGACAGCCCCATCTGCTCGAGAAGCCCCGCGATGTGCTCAGAGTCGTGGTCGTTCATCTGGCATCCGAACGACCTCAGATAGTACGTTCCCGGCCGCACGTCACTCATCTCTTCGCGACGCCCAGGTCCGTCGAATCCACTCCCTCGTGGCGTCTCTCCCGACCTACTTCGCGTACTCCACGGCACGGCTCTCCCGAATCACCGTAACCCTGATGGTCCCAGGATAGTCGAGTTCTTGTTCGATCTCTTTGGCTATCTCGCGACAGAGTAACGCTGCGGCGTCATCGTCGATCTCATCGGGTTTGACCAGCACCCTGATTTCCCGCCCTGCCTGGATCGCATACGATTTCTCTACGCCCGGCTTGCCCTCGGCAATACGCTCCAGCGACTCAAGTCGCTTGATATAGGTCTCCAACGTTTCACGCCGAGCCCCCGGACGAGCCCCGCTCACAGCATCGGCGGCTGCAACCAGCACCGCTTCCACCGTCTTCGGCTCGATCTCATAGTGATGAGCCTCCACGATGTGTGCCACCGCTTCTGATTCCCCGTAACGGCGAGCCAGATTGCCCCCGATCATGGCATGTGACCCTTCGACTTCATGGTCTACGGCCTTGCCGAGGTCGTGAAGCAGCCCGGCCCGTTTTGCCACTTTGGCATTGACACCGAGTTCGTGGGCCATGAGCCCGGCCAGGTGAGCTACCTCCAAGGAGTGCATGAGTACGTTCTGGCCGTAGCTGGTCCGGAATTTCAGCCGGCCAAGAAGTCTAAGAAGCTCGGGAGCCACCCCGTGCACGTTGGCATCGAGTACTGCCTGCTCGCCAGAGTCTTGAATCTCTTTCTCAACCTCTTCTCGAGCCTTAGAGTACATCTCTTCGATTTTCGCCGGATGAATCCGACCATCGGCCACCAGTTTCGAAAGCGTCAACCGGGCGATCTCCCGACGGACTGTATCGAACCCGGAGAGAACCACCGCCTCGGGGGTATCGTCAATGATGAAATCTACGCCGGTCAGATTCTCGAGGGTACGGACATTCCTTCCCTCGCGGCCAATGATCCGTCCTTTCATGTCGTCCGACGGAAGAGGAACCACCGACACCGTGGTATCGGCTACATGGCTGGCCGCCGTGCGCTGGATACATATCGATAGGATGTCCTTGGCCCGGCGCTCGCCCTCGTGACGGGCCTCCTCTTCAAGTGACCTCACCAATTTGGCCATGTC
>CAZOJR010000143.1:823-5970 GCA_964580165.1 uncultured Gaiellales bacterium | reverse complement strand
GGATGGTCTGGTCGAACCAGCCACCGACAGGGACGAAGCGAAGGTATCCCTCGTCGTCAACATGGGAGACCATGAGGCCAATCTCATCCATGTGGGCAGCCACCATCACTGTTGGCCCCTCTCCTGAACGGACACCTATCACATTGCCTATCTTGTCGACTGTGACCTCGTCCACCAACGGCTCCATGTGTTCTTTCATAAGGGCAGCGATGTCGTCCTCATAACCGGAGAGGCCGTGGGCGTTGGCGAAGATGCTGAGGAGAGCGGCAATGTCTTTCATGAGCTAAATCCTAGTTCGTAGACTATCCATATCGGCGATAAGGGCGGATTGTGACTTACCGTAGTCGAATCCCGATGACTCCAAGATTGCCTGTGCTTCAGGCACAGACCAGTATCCTGCACCATGGAGAATTTCGTTAGCAATGATATAGGCGTCCTGGGCACAGAGTGCAGTATTGATACGGGCGCACAGTCGCAGGTACTCCACCCTCTCGGGGTCTACGTTCCCTACGCAACCCGCTTTAACGGTCAATGCGGCGCCGGTTTCCGCCACAGAAGCCAGGGTGGCCAACCGGAACATGACATGCTGCTGGCGGGTTGCCTTGACCGAGTGCACCTCGGTGAAGAGCCGGTTGAGCAGGCGGACGATACCTGCCAGCACATCGGCCTTGAGGCCGGGGTGCTGCTCATGGATGCTGTCCATGTTTCGGGCGAGAGAGTCGTAGAAGGCGCCTTTCGACTTGACGGATTCCTTCCATCTGAAGGTGCTCACGATCAACTGTTGTATCTCGCTGGTACCCTCGTAGATGGTTGTGATCTTGACGTCGCGCTTGATCTTCTCGACATCATACTCGCGTACATATCCGTAGCCGCCGAGGGCCTGGATGGCAGCGTCAGCACAGGCGTTGGCGACTTCCGTCGTGTAGAGCTTGGCAAGCGAGCCTTCGGCCTGCAGGTCGGTTTCGCCGGCGTCTAGCCGGCCGGCAACGTCTTCTATGTAGGCGCGGGCGGCTTCCAACTTGGCGACGAAGGGCAGGATCAGCTTGTGCGTATAACCCTGCTTCTCGAGAAGGGTAGAGCCGAATTGGATCCGCTCTCTTGCATATGGCACGACCCTGTCGAGAGCGGCGACCCCGGCCCCGAGAGCGAGGGCTGCGACCATCAAGCGGGTGTAGCCGAACACCTCGTTGGCCTGTGTCAGTCCCTGGCCCGGGGAGTCGCCGATCAGATTCTCGGCGGGGACAAAGACCTCGTCAAAGACCAAAGATGTCGTGTTGGAGCTGCGGATGCCGTGCTTCTGTTCGGGTCTCCCAGCGGCGAAGCCCTCCATCGTCTTCTCGACGATGAAAAAGGACGGTCCGTCGGGTGTCTGGGCGAGAACGGTCAGGAAATCGGCGTATCCTCCGTTGGAGATGAATTGCTTCGTGCCGCTCAGGCGGTAACCGGCGACATTGTTCCGACCGTCCACGACGGGGGTCGCCAAGGTTTTGAGATTGGATAGGTTGCTCCCGGCCTCTGCTTCGGTCACAGCGTAGGCCACCAATGCCCCTTCTGCCACTCTGGTCAGCCATTTCTGCTTCTGGGCCTCTGTCGCCGCCATGTCCCGAGCGCCACCACCCAGCCCGCCATAGGCTTCGGGGATAAACAGCAGCTGAAGGCCGATGCCGGGCCCTAGAAGCTCACGTATCTCGGCTTCTGGGAAGATCTCGTGCTCGTCGAATTCACGTAGTCTCTCAGGAGTCAGCATTCTCTGGCGGACTTGAGAGAGCAGATTTATAATCATCTCACGTTCTTCGGGGGGCAGTCCTGAGGGTGCCACTTCTGCCTCCGTAGGCTTCCGAAGTTCTAGGGTTGCAGGCGCGAAAGTATAACACGGAGGTTCTAGCTATCCGCGCGAGGGATTGTGCCTTTGTAGCGTAGGGTACACTTGGCATGATAATCACACTCTGTTTCGTACGCGGATGGGCGGTCCGCCCGCAGGCATGAGCGCGACTGAGGAACTCACACAGCAGATCAAGCACTCTCCCGATCTTCCTGGGGTCTATCTTTTCCGGGACGGCTCGGGCGAGGTGCTGTATGTAGGCAAGGCTCTGTCATTGCGGAGACGCTTGGCCAGCTACCTACCCGCATTGGATGGGAATGGGACCGGCCGCCTCCCGGCCAAGGTGAACGAGATGGTGGGCCGGGCGGCCGCGATCGAATGGATTGTTACCTCCAACGAGGTCGAAGCGCTCCTTTTGGAACAGAACCTGATCAAGCAGCACCGGTCACCGTTCAATATCAGGTTGCGCGACGACAAATCGTATCCATACATCATGATCACCACGGAAGATGAGTTTCCCCGGGTTCAATTCACGCGACAGCCGCACAGCAAGGGAAATCTGTATTTCGGCCCATATTCCAGCGCAGCCAAGGTGAGGGAGACGCTCGACGCGTTGGGCAGAGTGTTTCCGGTGAGAACCTGCCGGGGTCGCACGCCGGGTAGGCGATCCGGTTCGCCTTGCCTGCAGTTCCACATCCACAGGTGCCCGGCGCCATGTATGGATCTCGTGAGCAATGCCGACTACAGGGCCGTTGTCGACCAGGTTGTCGACTTCCTGAGCGGACGAGAGACCAAAGTAGTGGCGCGTTTGCGGCAGTCGATGCAGGATGCTGCGGATAGGCAGGATTTCGAGAGCGCCGCGGTTTTTCGCGACCGGCTCGATGCGCTGTGTCACGTGCTTGAACGGCAGCAGATCGAATCAAGCTCACTCGGCTCGGCTGACATCACCGGCATGGCCCTGGATGAATGGGGGGCCAATATACAGGTGTTCATCACGCGGGACGGCAGATTGGCCGACCGCCGGAGCCTTACCTTTGTGAACGTTGCGGAGGCAGATGCACATGAGGTATTCGAGCGTTTCATCGCCGAGTATTACGGTGGGATGTCGGCCGTTCCTGGGGAACTGATAGTGCCACCCGGCGTGGGAGATACCGACCGCCTGGCCTTGTTATTGGAAGGGATACGGGGCAGGAAGGTGGAGATTCGCCGGGCGGAGCGTGGCGACAAACGGCGGTTACAGGAACTTGCCGACCAGAACGCGAGACTGGCGCTGGAGCATGAGAGACTGCGTGAAGAAAGGAGCCGGGAAAGGCGACTGGGTGGGCTGACGGCCTTGGAAAGCATGCTGGCACTCAGCGGACCGCCCATGAGGATCGAGGGCTATGACATTTCCAACCTGGGAGCCGAGAACATCGTAGCCTCAATGGTGGTCTTCGAGGGTGGCGCGGCGAAGAAGAGCGACTACCGGAAGTTCTCCATCGTGTCCACGGCGGGGCAGGATGACGTGGGGGCCATGCGCGAAGCTTTGTTGCGCCGTTTCACGCAAAATAGCCGGGACGAAGGAAGCTATGATCCATCATTTGAGAGCATGCCCGACGTCGTGCTCATCGATGGTGGCAAGGGCCAGCTGAGCGGTGCGGTTGCCGCTCTCCGCGAGGCCGGTTTGGAGGGCGCCGTGACCGTGATTTCTTTAGCCAAGCGCGAAGAAGAGGTCTTTGTGCCCTGGTCATCGGACCCGGTCGATCTGGCACCGGACAACTTGGGGTTGCTTCTGCTCCGAAGGGTTCGTGACGAGGCCCATCGGTTTGCGCTGGGTTTCCATCGGAGCAAACGGGCCGCTCAGACGACAGAGTCGCTCCTTGACCAGCTTCCTGGGATCGGCGAGAAACGAAAGCAGGCCATCGTGCAGCATTTCGGCTCGCCGGAGCGGTTTTTGCGAGCTACGAGGGAGGAATTGGAGGCCGTTCCCGGTTTGCCGGGCAAGGTGGCGCGGGAGATATATTCATATGTGCACAAGACGGGCTGAGCACGGGGTGGTGGTGTGGTGAGCGGTGTTCTCGAAGGATGGTTCCGTACTCCTTGGGGGAATGGGTGTGTGGCGGTCAAGGAAGGACGTTTGATTTGGGTGGAATTGCCTCCGGTGCCGGGTGGCGGCGTGGGCGCGGTACCATCCGCCGCCCATGAGGTGCCATCCGCCGCTCGTGAGGCCGATCGCCGGACGCTGGCCCGCTGGGTCGACGAAATCGAGCAGTACTTCCGCGGCGAACGTCTCGTCTGGACGGCGGAAGAGATTGCCCTGGACGCGATGGCGGTTAGCCCCTTTGAACGGGCTGTGTATACGACGCTACTCGCCGTCTCTCCGGCTGCGACTGTGAGCTACGGCGAGCTGGCGGAGATGGCTGGCTATCCCCGAGCGGCCCGGGCAGTCGGGAATGCGATGGCCTCAAACCCGATACCCATAGTGGTCCCGTGCCACCGGGTGGTGCGCTCCGACGGGACGCTTGGGAATTATGGGAATGACCCCGCTTGGAAAGAGCGCCTGCTGGAACACGAGAGACTGCATGTTGCAGGAAGCGTAACCGTACCATGACCACGATGCAGGAACCCCAGAAACTGGAAATGACTCTGATCACAGGTTTGTCGGGGGCCGGTAAGTCCGAGGCAGTGGCCACGTTCGAGGATGCGGGATACTTCTGTATCGACAATCTCCCGCCGCAGATGCTGCCGAATGTGGTCCAACTCTTTGCGCTTGAGGGAAGTCGAACGAGTCGGGTGGCCCTGGTGCTGGATGCGCGAGGACGAACGCACTTCGAGCAACTTGACCATGCTCTGCAATTCTTGCGTGAATCGGATATACCGGTACGGGTGCTCTATTTAGAGGCAACCGATGAAGCGCTTGTCGCCCGCTATCAGGCTACCCGGCGGCCGCACCCGCTCTCTCAGAATCTTCCAGAGGGAATCGAACGGGAACGGAGGCTTCTGGCTCTTTTACGCGCTCAAGCCGATGTGATCATCGACACGACCGGCCTCTCTCCCTGGGAACTCCGTCGCCGTTTAGAGGAGATCCTCCTGGCTGATAGGCTTTGCGACCAGTTGCTGGTGAGCGTGGAGTCCTTCGGCTATAGGTATGGTCTTCCGGATGAGGCGGACATGGTTCTCGATGTGCGTTTCTTGCCGAATCCTCATTGGGTGGCTGATCTGAGACCGTGTTCCGGCCAGAACCCGGCGGTGCGTGATTATGTGCTGAGGCAGCCGGAGGCAGAGGGATTCCTGGGGCGAGTCATAGAGTTGGTGCGCTTTGTGGCCCCGGGGTTCATGACCGAGC
>CAZOJR010000143.1:0-813 GCA_964580165.1 uncultured Gaiellales bacterium | reverse complement strand
CGCAGATTAGTGCTCGCGCTCGGTTGTACCGGTGGCCGTCATCGCTCGGTGGCACTTGCGGAAGAACTGGCCCGGCGCCTTAAGGAAGACGTAACGCTCGTGGTCAGTCTGCGCCACCGGGATATTGATAGGACGGGCTGATGTTGGGCTCAGGGTTCACGAGGGCGTTTCGAGAGGAGCTTGTCCGTGCTGAAGACAAGCAGCCCTGCTGTAAGATGGCCGCGGTTGCAGGTCTGGTCCACACAGCGGGCAACTTTCTCATCCGGGGTGGTACTACTGAGGCCGAGCGCTACGAGATACGGGTAGCAACCACAGTACAGGCAGCGGCCAAAATGGTCTATTCCCATTTCAAGTCTTTAGGGGCCGAGGGGGAGTTGCTGACTTGCCGGGAAGCCCATTTGCAGCAGAGGCTGGTGTACGAAGTACGCCTGAAGGGTTCTCCTGCGGCGCTTCAGGCGTTGAACGAGATGGGCATTTTGAGTGATAACTTCAAACTCCAACCGGGCATCTCCAGACGGCTGACGAAGAAAGGCTGCTGCCGGAACGCGTTCATTCGCGGGTGCCTTATCGGTGCCGGTTCGGCAAATGCTCCGCAGCGAGAGGCAAACCTGGAGATTGTCACCTCGAGCGAAGCTTTCGGCCGGGATCTGGCTCGGTTGCTGGAAGAGATGGCGTTTCATCCCGGCGTAAGGACGCGGCGGGAGAGCGCGGTGGTCTATCTAAAAGAAAGGGACGAGGTGGCCGGTCTTCTTGCCCTGGCCGGAGCACACGCGGCGGCGATCGAGATGGAGGAACAGGCGGTGGTGAAAGAGG
>CAZOJR010000142.1:0-5976 GCA_964580165.1 uncultured Gaiellales bacterium | reverse complement strand
GATGGGGATGATCCACAGAAAACGGAGGCCGGTGCTCAACCGGTCGAGGGGTCTGTCGGGGTAATCGACGTTGTAGGTCAGGGGGTACTGGGGCGATGGTGGATACGGGGCTGCCGGGGTATGCGATGCTGCTGGTTCATCCATGTCCCACCTCCAAGGCGTTTGAGTGGCCGGTACTGCGGTCGCGCAAGCGCGTTTCACAGCTACTATCATAGACCGACGGAGAAGAGTGCGCGAAACGGTATTTCTTCTTCGCCCGCGGGCGGCGTGGAGGCTTATCTTCGTGGACTGCCGGTTCTACTGCGATAAGATGTGGGGCGCTGCGCGGGTCGGTCGGTATGCTTTGTTGCAGGTCTTGGGCGGGTTAACAGCCAGTGGAGTGGGAGCTCTTATGAACCGGCAGAAAACGACGTCTTCCGAACATGCGGCGGTCAACAAGATATGCGGCCGGTTGCACCAGGCGTACCGCGGGCTCCGTCTGTATCCCGCCGATCACCCCAGTGCCCGCCAAGTCGTCGATGCGTTCGCGGAAGCGGTCGCCGCGTATGTGAAAGAATCGGGCTCTCTGATACTCCACGTGGAAGAGACCCGTCTTCTCTTTGATGGGGAGCAGGTCTACTTGTTTACCGAGAGTCGTGACAACCTGGCTTTTCTTATGTTTCGCGACGGCATTCGCTCTATCTCCTTTCATCCCGGTGTTGAGACGAGAGAACTCGACGCCTTCGCGAGCTGCCTATCGCGCGCGGACGATCTGGCTGCTATGGAGCATGATCTGGCCACCGCGCTTTGGGAGCAGGACTTTACCGGTATCGACTATCAGGTGGTGGACCCTTTCCTTGGGGGTGAGGTGCTGCACGAGGGAACCATCGATGCGCTAAGGGAGACGGTTCTGCGCCGTCTGGATGAAGTTATGCCGGCCGGGGCGAAAATGACGGACCTTTCCGAAGCCATGTTTACGAAGGTAGAGCCTGCGCCGGTCGACCCTGGGAGACTGGCGTTGACGCAGGCGGAGATCGAGCAGGGAGAGCGCGCGGTGGTGGCTGATGGATCCGCCGCGCTGGATGATTTCGTCGTGGTTCTGCTTGAGATGGTGCGCACCGAGCCCGAAAACCCAGACGGTGATCCAGCTCTTCTCCGCTCACTGGCGGCTGTGGCCGGCCATTATCTGGAAGACGGTGATCTTGAGGCGCTTGCTCTTCTACTTGACCGCCTGCGGTTATTTGAGAGGCAGGGCCGTAGGCTGCCGGGATTCGTCAATTCGGTAGTCAGTGAAGCGGTGACACCGGAGAGTCTCGGCATGTTTTTCGAAAGGACTGCTCGAGAGAAGGCGCAGGAAACTTCCCGAACAAAGGGTCCGGAGGTCGACCAGGTCGAAGGCTTCCTGCTGACGCTTCTCCCCGGGGCTCTGCCGGCGTTGCTGGAGCTTCTGGTCGAAAGTGACGATAGGGTTCTGCGTAGAACCCTGCTCACCGTTCTCGAGTCTCAGGGCGATATACCCGGAATGTATATGTGGCCCCTTATGCAGGATAGTCGCTGGTATGTGGTGCGCAATGCGGTTCAACTAATGGCCGGGTCCTCTGACCCCGAGCTGCCCGTTCGCCTGCAAGCGGTGTTGCGACACCCGGATGTTCGTGTTAGGCGTGAAGCGATCCGGACTCTGGACACCCTCGTAGGTCCCCGGCCGGTGCCGGCTCTGTTAAGAGCCCTCGATGACGAGGACTCGTCGGTTCGTACTTTGGCTGCCGGCGTCCTCGGGCGCCACGGTGGTCAAGAGCAATATCCAGCAGTGGCGGCTCATTTGGAATCGCGTTCCTTCGACACGAGACCTGCCGAGGAGGTCGAGGCGTTCGTCCTTGCGTCGGCCGTCTTGGGTGGAGCACAGTCTATCCCAGTGCTGGATAGACTGTGGAGACGCCGGTACACGAGAGCCCATTCGGCACCGGTCCGGGTCGCGGCGTTGATGGCGTTGGCTTCCATCCCGTCACCGGAGTCTGAGAAGATCCTACTCGAGGCTTCCCGGTCGCGCGAAGCACAGGTACGGCAGGCTGCTGCCCGGGCGCTTCAGGAACGCCAAGCTCGGAAAACGAGGCAATGGCGATGAATGTTGACGCCGGATCTGCGAAGGCTGCCGTCGAAGGCCAGAATCTGGCCCTATCTCTTGCCGCGGCAATCCGTACCGCCGTGTACTATCAGCCGGGCAACGCCGTCATGCAGCAGGTGTGTAGCAGTCTAGGGTCGTTGCTTGCCGATGCCAGCGAGGCGGAGGGCCTAGTCACCATCGGAGTCCACAGTCATTGTGTTTTCATAGGGAAGACACGAATCCGCACGAGCGTCTCCACTTATGGACGTTTCACGTACCTAATCCGGCTGTTTGAAGAGTGGGGTATCAACTCGTTGACGTTCTACGCTGGGCTGACTGAGGATGAGCTGATGAGGGCGCTCATGGCGCTCGCCCATTTCCACCGCTCTGAATCGACGGAACTGGGTGATGCGCTGCGTGACGAGGGACTGGATCGGGTCAAGGCGGATATCTCCGGCCCCGGTGGTCAGGCGCAGGCCGTTGTCCCGGTCGAGGCGTATGCGGCCGCCATGGAGATCAGCGAGCAGATGAACAATGAGTCAGAGCCACGACGGCCTGGCGCGGTCCGTCATCTGCGGCACGTGACTCAGGCGGTGGTCGATCAGATCCTGCGCGATCCTCGTTCGCTGGTAGCTCTGACTACCATCAAAGATTTCGATAGGTATCTCATCGCGCATTCGACCAATGTAGCCGTGCTCTCAGTCGTGCTGGGGCAACGTCTCGGTCTCAGCAAGTCTAAGTTAGGGGAGCTTTGCTTGGCAGCCTTCTTGCATGATGCCGGCAAGTTGGAGGTGGCTCCGGAGGTTCTCCACAAACCCGGGGCTCTGACCGAAGAAGAATGGCAGGAAATGCGCCGCCACCCGGTTATGGCCGCACACTCTCTGCTGGGAGAGCGGCGACTTACTGCATCTAGTATGAGGGCCGTGGTGGTGGCCTTCGAGCATCATCTCAACTACGACATGAGTGGCTACCCGCGCACCGAGATGAAGGACAGAGTCACTCTGTTCGGGAATATCGTCGCGATTGCAGACCGTTACGACGCTTTGACCACTGCTCGTCCATATCGCGATAGGAACTTCACTCCCCACGAAGCCCTCGTCTATCTGATAGAAAACTCAGGCACGTTCTTTGATCCCATCCTTGTGAAGCTGTTCGCTGAAATCATGGGCATCTATCCTCCCGGAACGGTGGTGCGGCTGACTGGGGGTGAGGTGGGCATCGTATGCGAACCGCCTGCCATAGGGCTACCTTTGGACCGGCCGAAGGTGCGCGTGATCGCCGCGGGAGAACTGGGCGCGGGTGAACCGGGTGCCATCCTCGAGCTCGACGAGATGGTGGACGGTGAATACGTGCACAGCGTTGAGAGCGTTGTCAACCCCGCCAATATGGGCCAAATGCCCGCCGTGGATACCTCAGTGTTTGAAGTGGTCGAACGGCATCCAGAGGGATAGCGCACTTCGATAGTACGCGGCGCCATGTTTTCGACAGTGCGCGACGCCATGTATTAGACCGGCAGTATGCTCATAAGCCGGCGACCAGCCTCTTGGCTGCCTTCTTCCCAACATCCTCGGCGAGTTTGTTTGGGTCACCTTGACGCAAGGCTCTGGTGGGACAGACTCTAACGCAGGCCGGTTCGAGGCCGTTCTCCAACCTGATGCTACAGAGATCACACTTCTGCATGGTCCCATCGGTGCCGAAACGAGGTGCCCCAAAGGGGCAGGTGATGGAACAGCTATGGCACCCGATGCAGAGCTTGCTGTCAACGATGACTGCCCGGGTGCTCGGTTGTCGCGAGATCGCGTCGGTAGGGCATGTAAAAAGACAGGGTGCGTCTTCGCAGTGCATGCAGGCCAGGGAGACGTAGCGTATCCGTACCTCGGCGCCGGTGCTGGTCTCTACCGTAAATACCTGGCGCCAAACAGGCGAACCGGCACCCGGCTCCAGGTCGTTTTGGTCCATGCAGGCCACGACGCATGCGTAGCAACCGGTACACCGATCAATGTCGAGATAGAAGGTGTAGCTCATAGCCCCACCTCTTCAGCGGGAGAGTCCTGGGGTCTTTGCGGTGTGATAACCGGGTTCTTCGCTTGCGCGGAGACTGGGCTCTCCGCGTCCGGCGAAACCGGAGAATGCTTCTTGACGGAACAGAGCGACGCCTTATAGCCGGGAAAGCCGGAGATTGGATCGAGGTAGTCGTCGGATAGCAGGCTGTTTACATCGGCTTCGGGGTAGCCATGGAACATATGCACTACTCCCGGATGGGCAAGCTCGGTCACGTTGGCGACGACTTCGATGGAACCCGTGGGTGTGGACAGTTCTATATGGTCACCGTGGGCGATATCGAATGCGCGGGCGGTAGCCGGGTTGATATCGGCCGCAGCCTCGGGGCGCAGACTCCGGGTCCAAGGGAGCCGGAAGGTCCGGGAATGGATGAACATTGGTAGTCGCGTCCCGGTGCCCAGCACAAGAGGATACCGGGCGGCTGTCTCAGGAGAGGAAACCGGGCTGAGTCTTGGTTCTTCGTAGACCGGAAGAGCGGATATGCCCGGCGCATCCAAGTGTTTCTCAAGAACAGTGGAGGCGAACTCCATCTTCCCGCTGGGAGTAGGAAATCCGTTTTTTTCATACTTCTTGAATTCAAACGGCAACGGGTTAGGAACCGGCATACCCTCGGGATGCTCTTTCAACTGAGTTACCGTCATGCCACTGGGCTCCAAGATCCAGTCGAGCGCGTCCTCGAACGTCAAGCCGAAATTGGGGGCGCCGTTGGGAAGAAAGTCGCGTCCGGTGGCCGGAGCGAGGGTCGCATCTTCTGAGGGATGGATAGGCGGATTGAGCAGCGGGTCGTTGAGCCGCAGTTTGTGCGCCAGACCGAAGATTATGTCAGTATCGGACCGTGACTCGCCCAGCGGCTCTATGACCGGGTGGGTGAGGATGGCGTATTTCTCCGGATAGCCGCGTAGCTCACTCCGTTCTACTGAACTGCAGGCCGGGAGTACGATGTCGGCTTGTTTGGCCGTGTCGGTCAAGAAAAGGTCGACGGCGCAGAAGAAATCGAGCTCTTCCAATGCAGAGAGAAGTCCTTTTGGATTGGGCCACATGCGATGGTTCATACCGAACCCCACCAACCCTCGGAGAGGGTAGGGGTCGCCAGTCCGCAACTGTCTGGGTAGGTCCATCGCCTGGGCCTGATCGATCATGTCTGTCCACACAGGGAATCGTCCGGAACCCATGCGGGGAGGGAAGTCGCTCCAAGGACGGGGCATCTCGAACTCGTGCTCGCGCGTAGTGAAGCCGGCGCCGCTCATCTCCAGCCACGTATATGGATGGACCACGTTGCCGCCCGGAATGTCAAAGTTGCCGGTTAGCCCCACCAGAGCCACTGTTGCGCGTTGGTTCTGCACGCCATTGGTGTGATGTACCACCGACGCAGCGATCGACATCATGGCGGCCGGTTTGGTAGTTGCGTACAGAGTGGCGGCTTCATGAATCAAGGCCGCAGGCACGCCGGTAATTTGCTCGACGCGATCCAGGGTAAACCCGGCTGCATACTCACGGAATTCGTCAAAGCCCCGGGTCCACTTCCCGACAAACTGCCGGTCGTACAACTCCTCGGAAATAATCACGTTAGCCATCGCCAGAGCCAGCGCCCCGTCGGTACCCGGACGCAGCTTCAGGTGCAACTCGGCGATGGAGGCGAAAGGTGACGTCCGTGGGTCGACCACGATGAACTTCAGTCCCCGTTCGCGGGCGTCCATGAGCCCGCGAACGGTACTCGTATTGCCATGGAAGGGGTTGCTGCTCCATACCAACGCACACTTGGTCTTACCCAGGTCGGGAGCGGCCAGCTGGCCGTAGGTAAGACGCCAAGCTACGGCCGACGCGGTGAAGCATGC
>CAZOJR010000141.1:0-5989 GCA_964580165.1 uncultured Gaiellales bacterium | reverse complement strand
GCAATCGGTCATGTACTTGCCACCGAACACACCCAACTCCAACATCTGCTGTGGCGTGAGTTCTGGCCGGAAGTCCTCGGAGAAGTCACGGCCTACGGGAGCTGCCAGAACATATCGGTATCCCTGCTGCATTTTGTCGTTAACCACTACCTCGCTCGTATGATTGACTGCTACCTCACTCAACGTTGTTCCTTTCCTCTGAAACATGGCGCGGTGGGCGGGGGAAGAACGGGCTGGTGTGCTTACGCAGGAGCAATAGGGTCAGGAACAGCGACCTCGGTTAAAAACTGGCCACACCCTTTACTTCACAGATTACAATCACTTGAACTCTCCTGCAAAGATGTCTAGGAGGTCATTTCTCCCGCTTCGGAATTGCTTTGGCCGGTACGAAGGCCGCGGCCTTGCACTACATTGCAGTTGTCCACGGGCCTGCCTGGCTGTAACTTCATGCGATGACTTACGATCCGGACAGAGTCTCGTCTTCGGGCACGGTGCCAACCGTCACCCGGCGTGATTCGTCCACTGCGGTGTTGCTGGTGGTCACAGTTGGTCTGCTCATGCAGGCCGGCTCGGCGGTTGCTGTCATGGTGATCGATTTGGTGGGAATCGTTGAAGCTCTCTGGCTGCGTACCGCATTGGCGGCAATCGTTCTAGTGGCTATACACCCTCGCTGGATCCGTTTGCCTCGCAAGGAAGACGGACTCCTCTTGGCTGCTCTCACCATCAGCCTGCTTGCTATGAACTTCGGCTTCTATGAAGCTATCAGTCGCGTTCCAGTGGGGATCGTTGTCGCTGTGGAGTTCTTGGGTCCCCTGGGTGTGGCCGTCGCGGGCTCTCGCCGAGTGTTGGATGTGCTCTGGGTGGTACTTGCAGCGGCGGGAGTGGTGCTTCTTGTCCGGCCTGGCGGCTCGGTTGAGTTGGCGGGACTCCTGTTTGCTCTGGCCGCTGCCGCTTGCTGGGCAGCCTTCATAGTCGTCGCCAAGAGGACGGTCGGCCGAATGGAACCGTTACGTGTGACCACTCTGATGCTTGTTGGTGCGTCCCTCATTCTTACGCCGATCTGGATCGTCAGCGGACCGAAGATTGTGGGCTACGGCCGGGCGCTTCTGTTGGGTCTAGCTGTTGCCATGCTGTCCTCAGCTCTTCCCTACTTCCTGGAACTAGCTGCGATCAGGCGAGTTCGTGCTTCTACCTATGGCGTGCTGCTGAGTACTGAGCCGGCCATCGCTGCTCTGATGGGATTTCTCATATTGTCGCAGCGCTTGGCTTACCGGGACATTGGGGCTATCTTGGCCATCGTTGCGGCGGCGGCAGGGGCAAGTTGGACTGCCGTGTCTCAGAGTGGAGTGTCCCGCCGAACGAGGCGATCGAAGAAGGCGAGATGATTGATGCCACGTCAGGCAGTGTAATGAACGATTGCCCGACCGGGACGACCAAGCTGATGATTGAGGTAGATGCAGGCGGCCAGAGCAAGAAGCCGGGTAAGGATGTGTCCCGCCAGGTTGCGTGGGGTTGGCAAAAGATCATCGGCTGTGCAATAAACGACGGTGCATAGGGTGTCCAGGTCGGCGTGCATCGTCGACAGAAGCGGCCGGCATGGCGTGTATCCTAGCTACTCTTGTGGTTCTTGTTGTTCCAGGTCTGCGCTGGCTTGGTCCACAGCGTGGAGGTGGAAGCTCGGTGGGCGCAGGCAGGCAAGGTAGCGGCTGAAAGACAGGGCGCGCGGAACCCGGCGCTCCGCAACTCCCGGTGTTTTGCGGCGCCGGGAGTTGCGCATAGTCTCGAAACTAGACTTTCCTTTGTTGGACGAGTTTCGCGAAGTGCTCAAATGTGCGGTCGTATGTGCGTTCCGCATCAGGTGGGAACGCACAGGCCGGCAGTTCTCTACTTCTTAAGTGGTAGGTGATGCAGTCACAGCACATTCCCTTGCGAGAGCAAGGTTCATAGCTGCAGTTACAGCGCACTAGATTCTCTTCCTTCTGGCACTCCATCCGCTCATCTCCTCGCAAGTTGTGTCTGGTTGTCATGGACGACGGCGGGCAAATCTGGTACAACGGCCGTATTGCAGCGTTTGAGTCATGTTCTACCGGCATTTCCAGGCATATGCTCGCATGTCTCCGCTGCGAGTCCGTAGTACGTACAGAGATCGAAACGGGGTGAGTCCTTTGCTCTATTGCAGGGATAAACTATCACGAGCGGATGTGGCACGACGAGGTGCCTGGGGATATGGAGATCTGGAGTGCAGATAAAGGTCAGTTTTCTTGGTCTGTTTCGTGATCAGACCGGGCAACAATCTTTGATGATTGATCTCCCGGCTGGCTCCACCTATCGGGACCTTCTGGACAGCATCGCTTCCACAGTGGAATCGGAGGTGCCTGATTGGGCCTGGGACAGCAGTACGTGTTCATTCTCGCGCCGTGTCATGGTCTCCCGGAACAGTGAAACCTACGTGCGCGACGAAACAGCGCGTCTCGACGACGGGGATGAAATCGTCTTCTTCGTTCCCATGGGCGGAGGGTAATCGCGGCGGTTGGGGTGATCAGGACAGCTGGAGAGTGGTTCAGGAAAGGAGCCGAGAATGGGCATGACAGCAAAGGCGGCCGTTGTTTACGAGGTTGGCGGTCCGTATAGCATTGAGCAGGTTGAGCTTGACGACTTGCGTCCCAATGAGGTGTACGTACGGGTCGAGGCGGTTGGTGTGTGCCACACCGACGCGAATATGCAGGTGATGGTGCCTATGCCTGCCGTTCTTGGCCACGAAGGTGCCGGCATCGTAGAAGAGGTCGGCTCGGCTGTTGACAGCGTGAAGGCGGGCGACAGAGTGATAGTCTCGTGGCCTGCTTGCGGAGTGTGCCCCAGTTGCGTGACGGGCAGACGTTATATTTGCGACAATACATTTCCGCTGCTCTTCAGCGGCCGCCGCCTTGATGGTTCTCAAACGATCAAATTGAACGGGGAGTGGATCTCTGGGGCCTGGTTTCAACAGTCCACGTTCGCTACCCACGCTATTGCCCCGGCCGAGTCGCTGGTCGTGGTCGAAGACGATGACGTTCCGGCGGAGATTTTGGCAGCTCTTCCATGCGGGGCGATGACCGGAGCCGGAGCTGTGATCAGCGCTATGCAAGTTGGTCCGGCGGATGAGTTGATCGTATTCGGTGCGGGTGGAGTTGGTCTATCCGCGGTGATGGCCGCGCACATGGCCGGCGCCTACCCCATCATCGTAGTCGATGTCAATGCCGGACGCTTGGAACTTGCTCTCAAGCTTGGTGCTACCCACGCGCTGAATGCCGCTACCGAAGACGTTCCTGCACGGGTGCGGGACATATGCCCCGATGGCGTCCGGTTTGCCTTTGAGACTTCGGGAGTTCCTAGCTCGTGGGAAGCTACTGCCGTTACCCTCCGTTCAGGAGGAACGTTTGGAGTCTGTGCTGCAGCCCAGAGGGAGACTCTTGGAGGGAGCCCGCACACGTTGTTGACGAAGGGCGCTCGCATACAGTTCATCATGGGTGGCGCGGTGATTCCTCGGATATTCCTGCCCAAGATGATTCAGTGGTACAAGCAGGGACGTTTCCCTGTCGACAAGCTGGTCAAGACCTTCTCCTTCGCTGATATCAACGGCGCTTTCGCTGCGGCTCACCACGGAGAGGCTGTCAAACCGGTGTTACTCATGCCCTAAAAGAGGCAAGATCGGAGTCTCGCGCTCTCCCAGATCTCGAGTCCAGGGAAGCCCAGGGAATATGCACGGGTAACATCATGGTATAGTGATATCACTTTGTGGTAATCCTTAACCGAAAGAGGTGAAGTGGCCATGACTGATGTCACCACCGACCCATATTCCGGTCTTCAGTTGGTGGAACTCAGTCACGAGTGGGATCAGCGGGCGCCATCGTATCCCGGGCAGGCAGATGTTCAGATGCGTCGTGGTGTCAAGCACGCCCAGCATGGCGTCCTCGCTTGGCGGATCACCACGGTCATGCACACAGGCACACATATGAATGCTCCTCTTCATCTCATCCAGAAGGGGGCCGATCTCGCTTCCATCCCTCCGGATCGGTTTTTTGGCAACGGTGTCATCCTGGATGTCCCAAAGAAGAACTGGGAAGTCATCACGGCGGAAGATCTTGAGATGGCCAAGCCCGAGATACTCGATGGTGACATCGTGGTCATCGTGACCGGTTGGCATCACAAGTACTCCGACAGCCTAGAGTATTACGGGGAAGCCCCAGGACTCTCCAAAGAGGCGGCCGGCTGGTTGGTCAAGAAGAACCCGAAGCTCGTGGCCGTGGACACCCCCCATGTTGACCATCCACTCGCGACGTCGATGGGTCCGCATCGGGGCGGCCCGCAGATGAAGCGTCTTGCCGGCGAATACACTAAAGCGACAGGCCTGGATCCGAAAGTTGAGCATCCAGAGTGGAACGCCGCTCATAGGGCTCTTCTCGGTGCAGGAATCCCGACCATCGAACAAGTGGGTGGTGATGTAGATCTTCTCAAGGGTAAGCGGGCCACTCTCGCCGCCGCTCCCTGGAAGATCGAGTGCGGGGATGCGTGCCAGGTCCGGTTTGTTGCCATGCTCGATCCCAATGGCAAATGTCGTATTGAACCGGGCATGTAGGCGTTGAGCCCAGTCGAGAGGAACCAGGATATGAGCCTGAAAATATACGACCTATCCCATACCTTCAAGCAATTCATGCCCGAGTGGCCGTCAAGCCCCAGTGTGAATCTGTCGGTGGACAAATTTCATGCGAGGGATGGCGTCTTCCAGGTACAGTGGGAAGGCATCATGCACCGCTGTACCCATATGGACGCTCCACTTCATGTGACGGAGTGCACCCCGAGCATCGTTGATTATCCGCTATGGCGTCTTTTCGGGCCCGGTGTATGCGTTTCGATCCCGAAGGATAAGTGGGGCATCATCACCCCGGAGGATCTGGAGAACGCTGAACCCAAGATCCAGGAAGGCGACATCGTTGTCATCAATACCGGCTACCATAATCTATGGGCCGATACCGATGAGTACTTCGCCTACGGCCCTGGCATCTACGAGCCCGGCGCCAGATGGCTGGTGGAAAAAAGGGTGAAGATGGTTGCCTACGGCTGTCAAGCCAACGATCATCCAATCGCGACCAAGCTGGTGAATCATGGTCTCGGTCCGACGCACCCGCACTTGATCGAGGAATACAAGGCTGAGACCGGGCGCGATCCACTGGATGATTTCCCCCATTGGGAGGCGGGCCACAAAGCACTCATGGTTGAAGGTGGCGTACCCGGCATCGAGAACGCGGGTGGTGATCTAGACGCGGTTGCCGGTAAGCGTTGTACCTTTCTGGCATTTCCGTGGCGTTGGCCGGGAGGTGACGGCTGCATTGTCCGGCTGCTGGCCCTGGTGGATCCGGATCAAACCTTCCGTTTCGAGACGGGCATGTAGTAACCGGGCGGCGTCGAGCCGGATGTAACATGACAGACGGGGCCGGGGAATTGATCCCCGGCCCCGTCTGTTTCATGGTGCTTCGCTCACCAAGGGAGATACCGGTGGGCAGCGAAGAGGCTCTACCTTTTATCAGGGTTTGGCCGTCGTGCTAGTTGTCGCGCTCGTCGTGGTTGTCTGACTGCCCATCGTTGTGGTTGTTGTTTCATCTTCGCCGAGGGTGGTGGTCGTGCTATCTCCACCGATGGTAGTAGATGATGATTCGGTCGAGACGGTGGTCGTGGTCTGCATGTCTTCCCGGTAGATCACGTTTAGCTCTACCTTGGTAGCCTCGATCCACTGCGTCCACGCCTCGGTTTGCTTTTCAGAAAGGAGTTCGCTGCTGATTGAATCCTTGACGTCCTCGAGGGTCTGCTGGTAGGCCTCGGTGATCTCGGTTACCTGAATGATGTGATACCCATAGCTAGACTTGACCGGCTCGGATATTTCATCCTTTTCAAGGGAAAAGACCGCGTCCTCAAATTCCTCGACCATTTCTCCTTTGCCGACCGCTCCCAATTC
>CAZOJR010000140.1:4084-6003 GCA_964580165.1 uncultured Gaiellales bacterium | reverse complement strand
TACGAAGACGACATGGGGGTTGAATGGAATGAGACCCCGATTCCGGACGATATGCTCCAAGAGGCCGAAGCCGCCCGCACCCGCATGATTGAGATGCTCGCCGAACACGACGATCACATCATGATGGATTATCTGGAGGGACGGCAAGTCGCAGAGGAACGTTTGAAGACAGTTATCCGGCGGGCTACTCTCGATATCGAGTTGACTCCTGTTCTCTGCGGGTCGTCCTTCAAGAACAAGGGTGTGCAGATGCTTCTTGACGCGGTGGTAGATTACCTTCCTTCTCCACTCGACATTCCCGCAGTTGAAGGAGTAAACCCGCGCAATGGCGGCAAGATCTTTCGGCATGCCGTTGACGATGAGCCATTCTCGGCGATTGCATTCAAGATCATGTCAGATCCGTACGTAGGCAAGCTCACGTATTTCCGGGTGTATTCGGGCACTCTCAGGGCTGGCTCCTATGTCTACAACCCAAGCAAAGAGAAGAAGGAGCGGGTCGGCCGGATTCTGCAGATGCATGCCAATCACCGTGACGACATCACCGAGGTTTTTGCGGGCGACATCGCTGCGGCCGTGGGGCTGAAGAATACGACTACGGGCGATACCCTCTGTGACGCAGGGGCGGAGATCGTATTGGAGGCCATCGAATTCCCGGAGCCGGTCATTTTCGTGGCTATAGAGCCCAAGACCAAGGCCGACCAAGACCGTCTCTCCGATAGCCTGATGAAGCTGGCCGAAGAAGATCCGACGTTTCAGGTTCGCACCGATGAAGAGACGGGCCAAACCATCATTGCCGGCATGGGCGAACTCCATCTCGAGATCATCGTCGACCGATTGCTCCGTGAGTTCAAGGTTGACGCCAATGTAGGCCGCCCGCAGGTAGCCTACCGTGAAGGTATCACCAAGCCCGTGCCCAAGGTCGAGGGCAGATTTGTACGGCAGACCGGTGGGCGCGGTCAGTACGGCCACGTAGTAATCAGCATGGTGCCGAACGAGTATGGGGCCGGGTTCTCCTTCGATAACAAGATAGTCGGTGGCGCGATTCCCAAGGAATACGTTCCCGCGGTTCAATCCGGCCTGCTTGAGGCTATGGAGACCGGGGTACTCGCGGGCTTTCCAATGGAGGACGTGAGAGTCGAGCTTATTGACGGCTCCTATCATGAGGTGGACTCGTCGGAAATGGCTTTCAAGATTGCGGGCTCCATGGCCTTCAGAGAGGCTGCAAAGAAGGCTCACCCCGTACTTCTCGAACCCATTGAGGATGTCGAGGTCGTGGTGCCGGAGGAGTATATGGGTGATGTAATGGGTGACCTCAACTCTCGTCGTGGGCATATCAACGGTATGGAGCTCAGGGGTGGAGCCCAGGTTATCCGCGCCGCGGTACCGCTGGCGCAGATGTTCGGCTACGCTACCGATCTCCGTTCTATGACCCAAGGGCGGGCGGTGTACACCATGCAGTTCAGTCACTACGCTGAGGTGCCGGGCACCATCGCGCAAGAGATAATTGCCCAACAGGGCGGCAGGAGAATCGACGATTAACCAAGGCAAACCGGCTGCCTGGCTGCGGCGGCCCCCTGAGAGACTCAGGTAGAAAGGGAGGAACAAATGGCGAAGCAGAAGTTTGAGCGGACAAAGCCCCACGTCAACGTGGGCACGATCGGTCATATCGACCATGGTAAGACCACCTTGACGGCGGCCATCACCAAGTGTCTTTCAAACTTGAATCCTAACGTCCAGTTCCGCAGCTTCGACTCTATTGATAATGCCCCTGAGGAGCGCGAGCGTGGTATCACCATCGCGACGGCTCATGTGGAATACGAGACCGAGAATCGGCACTACGCCCACGTCGACTGCCCGGGGCACGCCGACTACATCAAGAACATGATTACGGGCGCCGCGCAGATGGATGGGGCGATCTT
>CAZOJR010000140.1:3299-4055 GCA_964580165.1 uncultured Gaiellales bacterium | reverse complement strand
ATGGTAGACGATCCGGAACTGCTCGAACTGGTCGAGATGGAAGTGCGCGAGCTTCTCACCGAGTACGAATTCCCGGGCGACGAGATCCCGGTCATCATTGGGTCGGCTCTGCAGGCTCTTGAACATGGCTGTGGCGATCGTGAGTGCCCGCAGTGCAAGTCAGTTTTACAGCTGGCCGACGCTCTCGACACCTATATTTCCGAGCCCGAGCGCGCTATTGACAGGCCTTTCTTGATGCCGATCGAAGACGTTTTCAGCATTCAGGGCCGTGGCACTGTTGTAACGGGTCGTGTGGAGCGCGGCATTGTCAAGGTTGGTGACAACGTTGAGATGGTTGGTCTTCACGACGAAAGTACCAAGACCGTGGCCACCGGCGTTGAGATGTTCCGCAAACTGCTGGACGAAGGGCGCGCGGGCGACAACATCGGTGTGCTTCTGCGCGGCATCAAGCGCGAAGACGTAGAGCGTGGCATGGTTCTGGCACATCCGGGCAGCATCACCCCGCACACTGAGTTCGAAGCTCAGGTTTATGTGCTGTCTCGCGAAGAAGGTGGACGTCATACTCCGTTCTTCAACGGCTACCGTCCGCAGTTCTATTTCCGCACCACGGACGTAACCGGTGACGTGACGCTGCCCGAGGGCGTGGAGATGGTCATGCCGGGTGACCATACCGCCATCAAGGCAAAACTCATCACTCCCATTGCTATGGACGAAGGCCTTCGTTTCGCCATCCGTGAGGGTGGCCGTACCGTTGGC
>CAZOJR010000140.1:0-3289 GCA_964580165.1 uncultured Gaiellales bacterium | reverse complement strand
AAGGCTCAAAGCCTACGATCATGATCTCGTAGACAGGAGCGCACGGAGCATCGTTGAGACGGCCGAGCGCACGGGCGCCACCATTTCGGGCCCCGTTCCGTTACCAACAGAAAAGAACGTCTACTGTGTGATCCGTAGCCCGTTCAAAGACAAGGACTCTCGTGAGCATTTCGAGATCAGGACGCACAAGCGCCTGATCGATATCCATCAGCCCACACCCAAGACGGTGGATTCACTGATGCGCATGGATTTGCCCGCGGGCGTCGACATAGAGATCAAATTGTGATGAAGACGTTGTTAGGGACAAAGCTGGGTATGACCCAGTTCTTTAACGAAGACGGCACGATCGTCCGTTGCACGGTCATCCAGGCCGGGCCCTGCCTGGTCGCGCAGAAGAAGACAGTCGAGAACGACGGTTACGCCGCGACGCAGATCGCCTTCGGTGACATCAAGCCCAAGAGGCTCAACAAGCCGCTACTTGGGCATCTTAAGAAGGCGGGAGTGGCACCCAAGCGCCATCTTGTCGAGGTGCGGGGCGAGGACGACTTGGCCGTTGGCGACGCTGTAACGGTTGAGATGTTCGTCCCCGGTGACAAGGTCAAAGTCACCGGTGTGAGCAAGGGTAAGGGATTCCAAGGCGTGATAAAGCGGCACGGGTTCGCTGGAGGCCCTGGTTACCATGGCGCTCACTTTCATCGGGCTCCCGGTTCGATCGGCTCTTCGGCTGATCCGGCCCGGGTGTACCCAGGTAGCCGGTTGCCCGGGCATATGGGTAGCGCACGTGTCACTCAAGCAGGTCTCACCGTGGTTAAGACCGACCCGGATAAGAACCTGGTGTTGGTCAAAGGCGCGATTCCGGGGAGCAGAGGTTCCCTGGTCGTGATCAGAGGTTAGGTCTATGCCAACAATTGACAAAATCGACGAAAACGGTGCGGTGATTGGCCGGCATGAGCTGGCTGACGTACTGGTGCAAAGCCAGATAAACGCCGGCCTGCTCCACCAAGTGGTCACCGCAGAACTGGCCGGGCATAGGCAGGGCACTGCTGCGGCCAAGAGCCGGAGTGATGTCTCGGGCACAGGAGCCAAGCAGTGGCGGCAGAAGGGTACCGGCCGGGCGCGGGTGGGTTCGGGCAAGGTGTCGCAATTCACCGGCGGTGGCGTGGCCTTCCCCCCGATTCCTCGGAGTTACGCGGTCAAAGTCAACAAGAAGGAGCGGGCGCTGGCATTCCGAATGGCGCTTGCCGATCTTGTGGCTGGAGGTACCGTGCGGGTTCTCGCGGGGGCAGCGTTTGATAAACCGTCAACCAAGCGAGCCGCTACCATCTTGAACAAGACTGAACTTACGAAGCCGCTGCTGATACTGGTCGGCTCTGAGGAGGTCACAGCCCTCAAGAGTTTCCGCAATGTGGGTGGGACCCGGGTTCTACCTGTGGGCGAGGCGGAGGTACAGGATTACATATGGGCCAAGAGCCTCCTGTTCACTGAAGCCGCCGTCAGTTTTCTCGAGGGTGGCCTGGAACAAGGCGGTGGACAGTAATGGATGCTCGGGAGATCATCATCCGCCCCATAATCTCGGAGAAGAGCTACCGGGCAATCGATAACAACCGGTACTCATTTGAAGTGAATTATCGGGCGACCAAACCTCATATCCGCGCCGCTGTTGAAGAGATCTTCAGTGTGAAGGTCATCGGTGTGCAGACCATTAACATCAAGCCGAAACCGAAGCGCAGAGGCGCCCACCGTGGTGTTAGCAGACGGTGGAAGAAGGCAGTGGTCGAGCTTGCTCCGGGCAACCGGATCGAGTTCTTCGGCGCGACGTAGTAGAAGGGAAGCGGTAAGAGAGACATGGCGATAAAGAGCTACAAGCCGACATCTCCCGGACGCAGGTTCGCGACTACGCCTGCCTTCGATGAAATCACGAAGACCGAGCCGGAAAAGGCGCTCACCCGTCCGGTGAAGCGCAGGGGTGGCCGCAATAACAACGGCCGCATCACAACCCGGCATCAGGGCGGCGGACACAAGCGCCTCTACCGGGTGGTCGACTTCAAACGCAACAAGGACAATGTACCGGGCAAGGTCAGCGCTATTGAGTATGACCCCAATAGAAACTGCCGCATCGCTTTGGTGGTATATGCGGACGGTGATAAGCGGTACATTCTTGCTCCCAACAAGCTGGAAGTGGGCAGCGTCATAGAAGCCGGCCCGAAAGCCGACATTCGGGTAGGTTGTGCACTGCCATTGAGGAACATTCCGGTCGGCACCGTGGTGCACAACATCGAGTTGCGCAAAGGCGGCGGCGGGCAGATTGCACGATCTGCAGGTACGTCTGCACAGGTCATGGCCAAGGAAGGTGATTACGGCATTCTCCGTTTACCCTCCGGCGAGATGCGCATGATCCATTTAGAGTGCCGCGCGACGGTGGGTGAGATCGGTAACGCTGAGCATGAGAACTTGGTCACGGGCAAAGCCGGCCGAAAGCGCTGGATGGGTGTCAGGCCCACGGTGCGTGGTACGACCATGAACCCGGTTGATCATCCTCATGGCGGTGGAGAAGGTTCCACCCCTCCGGGGCGCAACCCCGTGACCCCGTGGGGAGTACCCACCTTGGGTCACAAGACCCGCAAGGCTAAGAAGCCTTCGACCAAGTACATCGTCAGACGACGTGGGAAAGGGAGGTAGTAGAGCACCGTGGCACGTTCAAGCAAAAAGGCTCCCTTCGTCGAAGACCGGCTGATGCAGCGGGTCGAGGCTATGAATGAGACCGGTGAGAAGCGCATGCTTAGGACTTGGTCTCGTGCATCCACCATCTATCCGGAGATGATCGGGCATACCATCGCGGTGCACGATGGCCGTAAGCATGTGCCCATCTACGTAACGGAGAGCATGGTGGGGCATCGTTTGGGCGAGTTCGCACTGACCCGCACGTTTCGCGGCCATGGCGGCAACAAAGAGCGCCGCATGAAGAGGAAGTGAGAGCATGGTCAATGCGACTGCGAAATATGTGCGGGTATCTCCGCGCAAGGCCGGCGATGTTGCCCGGCTTATCCGGGGCAAGAAAGTGGCCGAAGCAAAGGCGATCCTGGCGTTGTGTCCGCGAGCGGCGGCCAAGTTGGTAGGCAAAGTGCTCGATTCAGCGGTGGCCAACGCTGAGAACAACCATGACTTCGATGCTGATGATCTGTACGTGATCCAGGCCTACGTGAACGGCGGCCCAACTCTTAAGCGGTTCAGGCCGCGTGCTATGGGGCGGGCCAGCCGTATACGCAAGAGGACGAGTCACATCACCGTG
>CAZOJR010000139.1:4361-6020 GCA_964580165.1 uncultured Gaiellales bacterium | reverse complement strand
GAAGAGGAGACGAAGAAGGCTCTGAGGCGCCGGGTTGATCTTCCCTCGGGAGGATACATAGTCATCGATTGCACCGAGGCCATGACCGTCATTGATGTGAACACAGGTCGCTACGTTGGGAAGCGGTTTCTCGAAGACACCACGGTCAAGACCAATGTCGAAGCCTGCCGGGAGATCGTTCACCAGCTGCGCTTGAGAGACATAGGGGGGATCATTGTCATCGACTTCATCGATATGACGGCGCAATCCAACCGGGACGTGGTATTGCGGACACTCGAAGGTGAGCTGGCCCAGGACCGGACGAAAACCTATGTCGTGGAGATATCGCCGCTGGGGTTGGTCGAGATGACTCGCCAGAACGTGACGAGGGGACTGCGCGAGGTGGTTACCACGACATGTCCGCGATGCCAGGGGAACGGCTGCGTGATATCCGAGGAGACCGCTCTCATTGTCGTCACGCGCCGGTTGCGGGGACTGGCGCATTCCTCAGTACTTCCTGGCCTGAGAGTCGAGGTTCACCCGGCCATTGCCGCGCGACTACTCGGTGATAGGAGTCTTTCGCTCCAGCAACTGGAAAAAGAGACAGGATGCCGGGTGTTTCTGCAGGTAGCTGATGAAGGGACGCCTCTGGACCACTTCGCGGTTATCTCCGACTAGGAGATATGCAATAGGATATGTAATACCTTCGGCCGGCCGGCCGAAGGCCGGCTTCCAGGCGACGTGTCTGCCACTATATCCCCCGCATACCTCCGGTGGCAGAGCCGCAACAACCCTGCTATACTGCGTTGCTCGTGGCCGCCGTCTGTGCGGTCTTTGTCACCAGCGTGAAAGCGTACGAGGAGTCGGGATGTTCGCCATCGTCAAAGTCGGCGGTAAGCAGTACCGCGTGGAGGAAGGCCGGGAGGTCGTCGTCGACCGTCTGAATGCCGCCGAAGGAGCGACTGTTCAATTGTGCGCTCTGCTTGTTGCAGATGGGAGCGATGTCCGTATGACAGACGGTGGCAATCAAGCCGAAGTGACGGCCCGAGTGGTTGAGCATTTTCGCGGGCCGAAGATCACCATCTCGAGGTTTAAGCCCAAGCGGGGCTGGCGCAAGAAGAGCGGCTTCCGCGCGGGGCTTACGCGCCTTGAAGTGCAGAAGATCGCTTAGGAAGGATAGATAGGCAATGGCTCACAAGAAAGGCGGCGGCAGCTCTCGTAACGGTCGCGATTCCAACGCCCAGCGCCTGGGTGTCAAGGCGTTCGCCGGCGAGAACGTCAAGGCCGGTGAGATCCTGGTGCGCCAGCGCGGTACGCGGTTTCGGCCTGGTGTGAACGTGGGCATAGGCTCTGACGATACCCTATTCGCCAAAGCCGGCGGCCGGGTGGTCTTCTCCACGGGCAAGACGGGGCGCGTCGTCAGCATCGTCACCGAGTAACACTCTACAGGCAGTCCGCAGTCGGGCTCGCCTCTTCCTGGAGCCTCCCATGTTCTTCGATCAAGCAAAGATCCATGTGGCGGCCGGGACGGGCGGCAACGGTTGCGTTTCTTTTCGTAGGGAGAAACATGTGCCCCGCGGCGGACCTGACGGTGGAGATGGGGGTCGCGGCGGGGATGTGGTGCTGGCGGTCGATGTGCAGCGGCGTGATCTTCAAGCCTTCACTTACAAGATCCATTTC
>CAZOJR010000139.1:0-4351 GCA_964580165.1 uncultured Gaiellales bacterium | reverse complement strand
CGGCGATGGACAGGCCGGACAGGGATCCCGCAAACATGGTGCCAATGGCGATACCACGAAGGTGTTGGTGCCTCTGGGAACCCAGGTCTGGGCGGTCAGCGAGGCGGGGAGTGAATCCCAAAGTGGATTCGAGAGCGAATCCACTGGCGTGTTGATTGCGGACATGGTTGTTCCCGGGCAGGAAGTCATGGTTGCCCAGGGTGGTGCAGGCGGTCGTGGTAACGCGCGTTTTGTCAATTCGGTGCGGCAGGCGCCCAAGTTTGCTGAACTGGGCGAAGAGGGCGAAAGCCACTGGTTGCGGCTCTCGCTGAAACTTATGGCCGATGCTGGATTGGCCGGTCTACCCAATGCCGGTAAATCGTCGTTGCTTCGCCGTCTGTCGAATGCCAAGCCCAAGGTGGCCGCATATCCCTTTACCACAGTGGAGCCCATGCTCGGCGTGGTCGATTGGTCCGGCGAGGGCGAAGTGTTTACGCTTGCGGATGTCCCGGGACTGCTCGAGGGCGCCGGTGAAGGAGTCGGACTGGGGCATGAATTCCTGGCTCATCTGGAGCGGTGTGGGTTGCTGGTACACGTGGTAGACGCTACCGGTTATTACGGTACGGAACCCCTTGGGGGGTTCCGTACGATCCTAGAAGAGTTGGGGGCGCATACATCTGCTCTTGCCGAGAAGCCACAGGTAATCTTGCTCAACAAAGTCGATGCGGTATCCGCGACGATCGTCGATGAACAGAGGAGCCTGTTCGTGGAGGAAGTGGAACGGCTGCGTCGCGAGGCGCACCCTGCATTCACGTATACGGTGGAAGAAGATATACCTGCCGCTGAGCGGTTGGTATGGCCTGTGTCGGCGGTTACGGGGTCTGGCCTCTCAGATTTCCTTCGTTGGGTAGGACCGGTGGTTTCCGAGTTGAGAGCGGCGGAGAAATCCGAGGGAGCTGGTCTGTTCGAACCGGACGCCGACCGGCAGCCGGTAACCAGGCTGGCGAGTCCTGATGGCCGTCATGTTCTCTACCGTCCGGCAGGTGATGACGATACAGCGTTTATCATACGGCGCGAGAAGAGCGGTTTCGTAGTGGAAGGTCGAGCGGTGTATCGCCTGGTAAGCAGGTTTGACCTCACCAATGAAGAAGCTATCCGCTATCTTGGAGAGCGTCTCGACCGGTTGGGGGTGTATGCTGCCCTGCGAAAGCAGGGGGCTCAACCGGGCGATGATGTTGATATAGAGGGCTACGCTTTTGAGTTTCAGTAGGGGCGGAGTTGTGGCAGGCAAGCGCACGGGCAAGACGTTAGTCGTCAAGATAGGCTCAAGCACTCTCACCAGCGAGCGGGGAACGTTCCGGCTATCACCGGTGGCGGGACTGGTTGCTGAGATCTGCGGCCTTCACGAACAAGGACACCGGGTATTGCTGGTCTCCTCGGGGGCGGTTTCATCTGGAATGGGTGCGCTCCGTCTCAAACGCCGTCCTACAGAGGTCATCGATCTGCAGGCTGCAGCGGCGGTAGGTCAAGGCCGTCTATTCCATATCTACACCGAACTCTTTGCCCACGAAAGTGTTGTTACCGCTCAGGTATTACTCACCGCGTTCGATGTGGCGGCTCGAACACAGTATCTGAATGCCCGCAATACTCTGAAGCGCCTGCTTGACTGGAGGGTCGTGCCGATCATCAATGAGAACGACACTACGGCGACCGACGAGCTGTGTTTCGGCGACAACGACGCGCTGGCCGCCCAGGTGGCGCTACTGGTTAGGGCCGATATGCTGGTCCTGCTCACCGATACCGACGGGCTGTATACGGCCGATCCTCATGATGACCACGATGCGCGGCTCATCACGAGAGTTGAGGATGCGAGCAACTTGGAGTGCGTTCGCATAGGATCGATCGGGACACTGGGATCGGGAGGCATGGGAAGCAAAGTCAATAGCGCCTGTATTGCCACGAGCGGAGGAGTCGAGACCGTCATCGCCCGGGGAACATATCCGGGTGTGCTCAGGGCTTGCCTGGACGGTGAAGAGATCGGCACCCGTTTCGCTCCCCGTCCTCTGGGACTCCCCGACTACAAGCTGTGGCTGTTGTACGGCAAGCCGTCCCAGGGCAGGGTGATAGTCGATGCCGGCGCGGTCAAAGCTCTGCGCGGGAAGGGCAGTCTATTACCGGTGGGTGTTACCGGAGTCGAAGGCGACTTTGTGGCTGGAGATGCGGTGGTCGTTGTCGGCGAGGACGGGACGGAACTGGCCAAGGGCTTGGTCGGCTACTCGAAGAAAGATCTGGAGAAGGCAAAAGGTCTCAAGAGTGACCGGGTGGCCGAGTTGCTTCCCCAAGTTTCACCGGAGGTCATTCACAGGGATCATATGGTGCTCATACGCTAGCCGAGTGGGAGGAGAGTTGAAGATCAAGGAATGGGCAACCAGTGCCAAGCGGGCTTCATACCGTCTGGCCACCGCAGACCCGGCCGAAAAGAACCGGGCTCTACTTTCCATGGCGGAAGCGCTTGAACGACGCACCGATGAGATACTCGTCGAGAATGCGCGTGATGTGGCCGAGGGTCGCAAGAATGGACTCACGCCGGCTTTCATCGACCGGCTCCTGCTCGACGAAGGGCGCCTTAAGGGTGTCGCCCGCAGTCTGCGCGACATAGCCGCACTGCCGGATCCGGTAGGCGAGATAGTGGCCGGGTGGAAGACTGCAGAGGGACTAGAGATCCAGAAGGTACGTGTGCCGTTTGGTGTCATCCTTGTCGTATACGAGGCAAGACCGAACGTCACGGTAGATGCAGCCGCTCTCTGCATCAAAACCGGTAACGCGGTGATTTTGCGAGGAGGTAGCGACGCATTCCGCTCCAACCGGATTTTGGCCGAGGTGATCACCGGTGCGGCGATGGATGCCGACCTGCCGGGTGACTGCATTCAATTCGTGTCCGACAGAGACCGTGCTGCCCTGATCTCACTTCTGCAACTGCGGGAGCAGATCGACCTCGTCATTCCCCGCGGAGGAGAAGCGCTGAAAGAGCTTCTCCTGGAGCACTCAAAGATCCCTGTGATATACGCGGCCGGGGGAAACTGTCATATATATGTGGATCGCGAGGCCGATCTGAAGCAGGCCTTAGCCATCACGGTCAATGCGAAGTGTCAGCGCCCTGGAGTGTGCAATGCGGCAGAAACCTTGCTGGTGCATGAGGCGGTTGCCGCTGAATTCATCCCCAGCGTAATCAAGGCTCTCGGCGAGCGCAAGGTGAAGCTGTACGTGGATGCCCGGGTGCGAGAATACGCGGGCGAGGCTGAGGCGAAGTTGCTCCGGGCGACCGACAAGCACTATGCCACCGAATTCCTGAGCATGGAGATGGCGGTCAAGATCGTGGACAGCTTGGACGAGGCCATGGAACATATTGCCCACTACGGCACCGGACACTCGGAGGCCATCGTGACGCGCGATCTGGAGGCCAGCCGGCGCTTCGCCCAGGGTGTCGATGCGGCTGTGATCTACGTGAATGCCTCGACCCGTTTTACCGATGGAGGGGTGTTCGGCCTTGGAGCCGAGATCGGTATCTCTACCCAAAAACTGCACGCCCGCGGACCGCTGGCGCTCAAGGAACTCACTTCCATCAAGTATGTGGTAACCGGAAGGGGTCATGTCCGCTAGGCTGTAGCCGGCGGGCGGAGGTTTGGGAAGAGATATGAATCGGGATGGCCTTATCTCAGGTTTGGCCGGCCGGCCCGGACTGCGGCTGGGGATCATGGGAGGAGCCTTCGATCCTATCCATATCGCACATCTGGTTACGGCAGAGGAAGCATTGGTGCAGTTTGACCTGCACCAGGTTCTGTTCATGCCGGCCGGAGACCATCCCCAGAAGAGCCGGGAGATGGCGCCGGCCGAATTCCGGTATCTGTTGACGGCTGTCGCTACGGCCAGTAACCCGCGGTTCTCAGTCTCGCGCCATGAGATAGCCGTAGAGCGGGTGAGTTACACGGTCGATACTCTGGAGTACCTGGCCGGTATTTTGCCGGCTGGAACCGAGATGTTCTTTGTGACGGGCGCGGACGCGGTGCTGGACATCCTCACGTGGAAGGATCCCGCTCGGGTTCTCGAACTGTCAACCTTCATCGCGGCCACTCGCCCGGGATATGATCTCTCCCGGCTGGCCGGATTACTTCAGGAACTCGGTTCGCTGGCAATCGGTGTTGTTCCGGAAGCTCGAGTCAAGATCATGGAGGTACCGGCGCTGGCGATCTCCTCCAGCATGATCAGGGAGAGATTGGCCGAGGGTAAGACGATTCGCTATCTGGTTCCCGAGTCGGTGGCTCAACTCATCGAGAAGAGCGGCCACTACGCCGCTGCCGGAATGATCTCCACC
>CAZOJR010000138.1:5192-6064 GCA_964580165.1 uncultured Gaiellales bacterium | reverse complement strand
TTCTTCAGGCTTTGAATGACACGCTGAATGACATGCTGCGGGCTGAGTTTTCCGGAACCCACCGCGATAAAGAAGTCCTCCTTCTTGGCATAGCCTGACTCCTTCACAATCTCGCCCAAGAGCTCGGAATTGATCAATCTTTGAGCCGGAAGACCCTGCTTTCTCAAAGCTTCCAACAGGGCCTCGCGGCCGAGATGCTCGGAGTCCTCCCGCCGCTCTCGATTGAACCACTGACGGATCTTGTTTCGAGCTCCCGAACTGGCCACGAACTGCAGCCAGTCACGCGAAGGACCTTGAGCCGTCTTCGACGTGAGAATCTCGACAATGTCCCCCGACTGGAGCCGGTAGGTAAGCGGCACTATGCGGCCGTCTATCTTCGCCCCGACGCAACGATGGCCTACGTCGGTATGGATGGCATAGGCGAAATCCACAGGCGTCGATCCTGCCGGCAGGCTCTTGACCTCTCCTTTGGGCGTAAACACGTATACCTCGTCGTGGAAGAGGTCGATGTGAAGTGACTCCATGAACTCGCCAGAGTCTTTCGTCTCCGACTGCCAGTCCATGATCTGCCGCAGCCACTGCAGTTTTTCCACGTGTGCGT
Source organism: uncultured Gaiellales bacterium (assembly GCA_964580165.1). Classification (GTDB taxonomy): domain Bacteria; phylum Actinomycetota; class Thermoleophilia; order RBG-16-64-13; family RBG-16-64-13; genus RBG-16-64-13. Next base: position 5,463 of record CAZOJR010000138.1, on the reverse strand, counting down.
CGGCGCGTTGTCCGGCGCGTCCACCCTTGTTTTTGTACATCCAATGAGCGGCGATACCGTATTGCGCGGTCTCATGCATGTCTTTGGTGCGGATTTGGATTTCGAGAGGCTTACCCTGCGGTCCCATGACCGTTGTGTGGAGCGACTGATACATGTTGAACTTGGGCATGGCTATGTAGTCTTTGAAGCGACCGGGCACCGGCTTCCAGAGGGAATGGATAATCCCGAGGACCGCATAGCAATCCTTCACCGATCCGACCAACACACGCAG
>CAZOJR010000138.1:0-5182 GCA_964580165.1 uncultured Gaiellales bacterium | reverse complement strand
TGAACTCCTTGCCCCGGCGTACCATTTTGTCGTAGATGGAGTAAAAATGCTTGGCACGGCCGGCAATCTCTCCTTCAATGTGGACTGTGGCGAGTTCCCTGTCCAGGATTCCGCGAGCTTCCTCCACATCGCGCTCACGATCGGCGCGCCGCTGTGCCACCATGCGCTGAATCTCGGAATACTTGCGCGGGTGCAGTGTGGCAAAAGCCAAATCCTCCAACTCCCAACGGATGGATTCGATCCCAAGCCGGTGGGCCAGAGGTGCATATACCTCGAGCGTTTCCTTGGCCTTCTGAATCTGCTTCTCTTTGCCCAGGTATCCGAGTGTGCGCATGTTGTGGAGGCGGTCTGCCAGCTTGATCAGGATCACCCTGATGTCCTTGGCCATGGCGACGATCATCTTGCGGATGTTTTCGGCCTGCTCCTCCTCGACCGTGCTGAAGGACATCTGGGTCAGCTTGGTAACACCGTCAACCAGCAGCGCCACCTCGTCACCGAATTGCTCCCGTACCGTCTCTATGGGCATGCCGGTGTCCTCGACCACATCGTGCAGAAGAGCGGCAATGAGTGTGGCGTTGTCGAGCCTCAGATCGGCACATATGCTTGCCGTACCAACAGGATGGTTGATATAAGGCTCGCCACTGGCTCTAAGCTGGCCGTCATGCTGAGTCGCCGCGACCTCGAAGGCACGGGTCAGAAGGCCGCGATCAAACCCACTGTCATACTTCGCAACCTTCGCGAGGAGATCATCCAACAAGGCCCGGTGTCGCTCGGCCGCGGTCATACCTGCCGGGACTATCGCCGGATGTGCCTTTGGCTGGGAGGTCTTCAGAGAATCAGACACAACCTCGAACACTCCTCATATTCTGCCTCCGCATTCACGTAGGCAGGAACGCTCCGCACCTCTAGTTTAGCCTCTCCAGGATCAAGACGCTCGACGCCAAGCTCGTCCATGATCTCGCGCGCTCGTGACAGGTCCTTCCAGGTGAGAACCACCCCCGCTTCCTGCCAGCCTATCTGAGCGGCACGCGCAAACAGTCCGTCGCGGGCACCGTCTGTGTCTCGCATAGCCCTGTACAGGCATACCATGGCATACCGGGGATGAACGAGATAGCGAAGAAGTCGCGCCGTTGCCTGCCTCTCTTGGGCTCCATAGCACAGATGGATGAGACCGCCTGCATCCTCGGCCAAGCGCAGAAAGTCCATATGTTCCGCTCTAAATGGCGGATCAAGCACGATGGTGTGCATTCGGGGGGGACCAGCCGCAAGGACCGCAGCAGCCGTGTCCCACTCTGCCACCGCTATCCGAGCCATTGCCGCAGCCTCGAGATCTGCCGGAGCACTCCCCCGGCCTGCGTGTTTCAATTCTGAACCCCATAAGGCGCACAGAGGAACATGCTCTTGGAGATTCTGCACAGCGTGTGGGGTGGAGCAAGTGACCAACATTGCCCGTTCTCCGCAGGCCAGCACCTGAGCGACGGCACTGGGCAATCCACGTGCCCCTCTGAGGTCCCGCGCACGGGGAAGCCGCAGCGATTCAGCGCCGCCGATGACGGTCGTACACTCACTGCTCTCTTTCGTAGGCTCGACCGGTCGCCGCGGGCGTCCCAAGACGTGTTCACACCCCCCGGTTGTCTCTGCCAAGTCGCCCGCCGGGCCCAGGCGCTCAATCAAGAATTCGGGGCGCAGGGTCCCCTGCCACTCGTCGACGCGCAATTGAACACCCAGCAGCCGTGGTCCGGGTGAATCCCTTATTGCCGTTGCCTCATTTCCCATTCCAAAACCAACCCCCCGGACCCTCACGCCGTCGAGGTCGACTGAACAACGGAGGTGGCCTCCGTTCCTGGTAGCTTCGGCTTGTGCGATATGGCCACCGGCCACCAAGAGCCGTGGTTTGGGATTTCCGGTGCCGAAAGGACCGAGTGAGGCAAGAGCAGTTGCCGTGTCGGACGTAACGTCCTCTCCTCTCAGCACCGCGTCGGCCCGATAGACCGGGACGAAATCACGCGCCTCCAGTATCTTGCCGGCATGAGCCGCGATCGCGCGGGAAAACTCACCAACTCTGGCAGCATCCAATGTCAAGCCCACAGCTTGGCGGTGACCTCCATAGACTGTCAAGTGCCCCGCGCAAGCGTTCAGACCGCACATCAAGTCATATGCGGGTATGCTCCGCCCGGACCCCTTGGCCACACCGTCGCGAATGCCGAGAAGAATCGCGGGTCGGTGGTAACGCTCGACCAGGCGTGAAGCCACAATGCCGACCACACCCTCGTGCCATTCCTCCCCTGCAAGCACAAGAGCAGGAGGGATCTCATCCAAATGCTCAACCTTTGTGATCGCCTCGTCGAGCATCTGCCTCTCGACATCCTGCCGGGCGCCGTTTAGTTCGTGCAGTTGGGCGGCAAGGTCCTCAGCTTCTCGCTCATCATCGGTCAAGAGCAAGCGAAGCGGCGGCGACGGATCGGCCAGACGTCCAGCCGCATTCAGTCGGGGAGCAAGGCGATAAGCAACCGTACCCGAATCGACCGTTCCCCCACATCTTGCCACCGAAGTGAGAACACGCACGCCAAGCCGCTGACCGATGGCAACGAGTTTCAGACCCTCCTTGACGTAATAGCGGTTCTCTCCTCGCAGGGAGGCCAGATCGGCAATCGTCCCGATGGCCACCAGGTCCAACAGGCTGTGCAGGCGTTCCGGAAGAGCATCTCTTGACGCGCCGAACGACCGGATGTGAATTGCATGAAGGACCTTGAGAGCCAGGCCCACCCCACAGAGATCTCCGTGCGGATACTCACCGACCGCTTCGTGGATAACATGGCACTCCGGCAACTTCGGACCGGGCCGGTGATGGTCGACAACGACCACATCCAGGCCCATATCTTTGGCCAGAGCCACCTCGGCAGGATAATTCACCCCGCAGTCGACCGTGACCACCAAGGCCGGGCCGCTGCCCGCTATGCTTTCGACGGCCTGGCGTGAGAGTCCGTAGCCCTCATTGAAGCGGCTCGGCAGATACCACTCGGCTTCCAGCCCAAGGTCGCGTAGGCCGAGAACCATGACCGCCGTGGCAGTGATCCCATCGGCATCATAGTCTCCATGTATGACCACCCTCTCGCGACGCTCAATGGCCCCACAGATGGTAGTAACAGCGCCTTCCATGTCGGCGAACAGAAAAGGGTCAGGGAGGGGAAAGCTGCAATCGAGAAATTTCTGCGCTTCGCCGGGGTCGGCAAATCCTCTGCCGGCCAGAACCATGCCCGCTATGAGAGGGAGGCCAAGAGCGTGAGCCAGTCTCTCGGCGATTTCCCAGGAGAAGGAATTGACCGCCCATGAGGTATGGTCGATGCGATAGGGTCCACTCATATCAAGACACACTATAGCGGCCGTGACGGACGGAGTGAATGCAGCATCGTCTTATCGCCGACCGTCAAAGCCGGCCGGAGCGAATAATGGCATAGATGAGCCAGAGGCCAAAGAAGAGTGAACCGGCAAAACTAGGTATGCCCCAAACCGACACGCCGCCTATATGAGGTCCGCCTTCGACCAGAATAGCCACCGCGGTGCCGGTCGCGCCCAGAGCGATACTCACAAGGGCTACAACCAGTCTATTTGTGATCACGTCTAGCCGGTGGATCATGTCCTCGAGCCCGGTATGTCTATACCTGACTTCAAGTTCCCCCGAACGCAGCTCATCGAGTAAATCGTGTATTTGCAGCGGATATTCGCTGAGCACCTGGGCATATTCCGCGACAACAGGTTCTATACGGGTCGGGACGCTCCGAGGATCGACCAGCCTCCTCTTCAATTCTCCTGTGTACCGGCTGGCGATCTCGAAAAGATTGAAGTCGGGGTAAAGTTGGCCGACAAGCCCTTCCAGCGTGATGAGAGCTTTATATACCAGTAGGAACCTGCTGGGCAGACACAGATGCAGAGAGTGAATAACGTCGAGCAGTTGCCGGAAGAGCGAGTGAACATCAATACTCTTGAGCGAAACGCCGTAGTACCTGGCGAAAGCCTCTTCGATAGCTTGAGTGACAGCCTCATCAACCGACGGAGGCCACTGTACCCCCAGACGTTTGAGCGAACGTTTCACACCGGGGATGTCGGACCGCATGATGTGCAAAAACAGCTTCGTTCCCGCCTCGAGATCATCGGCCCGCAGCGAGCCCGCCATGCCAAAGTCCAGGATGCCTATCTTGCCGTGCCCGAGATAAACGATATTGGCCGGATGCGGATCGCCGTGCACAAAGCCGTCGTGCAATATCTGTTTGAACCAGCACGACGAGATCACTTCAGCGAGGCTCTTGCGTTCGTCAAGCGGCAGAGCTTGGATGCTGGGGCTGTTGAGAGTAAGCCCTTCGACGCGTTCCATCGTTAGAATACGGTTGGTGCAGTAGCGCGGGTACACGGCAGGAATGCGCACAGATTCGCTATTCTGAAAGTTGGCGGCAAAGCGCAAAGCGTTGCGGGCCTCGAGTGTATAGTCCAGTTCCCGGTCTATGGAGCTCGAGAACTCCCGCACGATCTGCACCGTGGAGATACCCAGCCCCACCCTGCCTTCCACCAGTTCAGCGAATTCAAAAAGCAGATCCACGTCTTTGCGAATCTGCCGGGCCGCCTCTGGTCTTTGGATTTTAACGATCACCCGTTTCCCTCCGGGAAGGACTGCGGCATGCACCTGCCCGATAGATGCCGCAGCAAAGGGCACGGGGTCAAAGTTTTCGAATGCCCGCTCCAGAGTTAACCCAAGCTCCTCCTCTACTACGGCCTTCACCACTGAAAAATCGAAGGCGCTTACCGAATCCTGGAGCTTTACCAGTTCTTGCACTATGTCGGCCGGAACAATGTCGGGACGCGTGCTGAGCAACTGACCAAACTTTACGAAGGTGGGTCCGAGTTCGTCGAGCATCTCGCGGATATGCCGGCCACGTTCGGTGGGCGGATGAGTAATACGGCGGCGCCAAGGCGACAACAGCCCCAGCAGGCGGTGGTGTTCGAAGACGTACCCAAAGCCATGGCGCACCGCCACTGCGGATATCTCCCGCATGCGCTCCAGGTAGCGTACTCGGGTGAGCAGGCCTGAATGTCTCATCTGCGCCAATGGCACAACGGCTCCCCCTCTGAAGCCGGCCCTCCGGCAGCCCTATCGTGCCTAGCTAGCCGTCTCGGAACCTCGCTGGGA
>CAZOJR010000137.1:1242-6064 GCA_964580165.1 uncultured Gaiellales bacterium | reverse complement strand
CCCGAGCCGGGCACTCTATTATCTGAGCAGCATCGGCAAGAAGCAGATCTTCATCTGCCCTGACCTCAACTACTCGGCCGCCATCCATGCCGACAAGTGGATTCCGATTCTTCCCAATACCGACGCGGCTTTGCAGCTGGCCATCGCTTATGTCTGGATAAACGAAGGGACCTACGACAAAGACTACGTGGCTACTCACGCTGTGGGTTTTGAGGAGTTCTCGGACTACGTGCTGGGCAAGGAAGACGGGGTGCCCAAGACCCCGGAATGGGCTTCTGCGAAGTGTGACATTCCCGAGTGGACGATCAAGGCTTTGGCCAGGGAGTGGGCTGCGAAGATCACATCAACGGTGCACCTATACGGCGGCAGCATGATCCGGGGGCCTTACTCGCATGAGCCCGCCCGGCTGGAGGTATGCCTGCTGGCGATGCAGGGAGTGGGCAAACCAGGTGTGCATCAATACGCCAAGATGGGCGGATTGGATTTGCCCTCGCCGATCCAAGTGCTGGCTGGTGACGGTAGCCTGGGAACCAAGGATACGGCTGCGGCAAGATGGACGGGCTACAAGATAATGCAGCTTGCGCCGCAGATTATTCCCAAAACCCTTCTGCACCAGGCCATTCTCGATCCGCCGGTCAGTTCCTGGGGCAGCACTTTGCTCTGTACGGATACCGAGGATCAATTCATCAAGTACACCTACCCGATCCCCAAGGAACAGGGTGGCACGGAAATCCACATGATTTGGATGGACAATCCCTGCCGGACAACCTGCTGGAACAACGGGAATATGTCCATAGAGGCTTTCAGAAGCCCCAAGATCGAGACCTTCGTAGTCCAGCACCCTTGGCTCGAGAACGACACGGTCTTTGCCGACATCATCCTGCCCATCAACACCAAGATGGAAGAAGAAGACCTGGGGCTGATCTATCGCCTCACAGCGACTCCCTACACGGGCGTGTTCCTCGAAGATCAAGCCATTGAGCCCATCGGCGAGTCCGTGAGCGACTATGAGGCTGTGGGAGAGGTAGCGAAGAAACTGGGGCTCTACGAGAAGCTCACAGGCGGACGCACCATCGGCGAGATGATACGTAGCTGTTTCCAAAGTGAGAGCGTGTCGAGCCTTGTCTCGTGGGAGCAACTGAGGGACAAAGGCTACTACGTGATTCCGACTTCGCCCGAATGGGAGAAGGTCCCGGCCGGCCTCAAGCTCTTCTACGACGATCCTGAGAAGGATCCCCTGACCACACCTTCGGGCAAGATCGAGTTCTACTCGCAGAAACTTGCCGACTACTTCCCCGGCGATGACGAAAGACCGCCTATGCCGAAATGGATCGAGAAGGGCCCTAGCCACGATGAGAGGATTTCGAGCGAGAGGGCCGCGGAGTACCCATTGCTGCTTGTTACCAACCACCCCAGATGGCGGACCCACGCTCAGAACGACGATCTCGTCTGGTTGCGAGAAATTCCCACGTGCAAGGTGAAGGGCTGGGACGGCTACATGTACGAGCCCGTGTGGGTCCATCCTTCAGAGGCGGCGAAGCGGGATATCAAGACCGGAGACATCGTTAAGCTCTACAACGAGAGAGGAACCGTTCTCGGAGGAGCAATCGTCTGGGAGAGGCTCATGCCTGGAGCTGTCTACCAGGATCATGGTGCCCGGGCCGACATGATAGCCACGGGTCCCGAGTACATCGACCGGGGAGGGGCCAACAACCTGATCTCTCCCGCCAACGGTACCTCTCAGAACTGCTGGGGCATGGCTACCAGCGGCTTCTTGGTCGAGCTGGCGAAGGTCACTATGGCCGAGATGGACGAGTGGAAAGCCAAGTATCCCGACGCTTTCGCGAGGGATTATGACCCCGCCTCCGGTCTGTGCTTTGACGCTTGGGTTGAGGGAGGGGAGGAATAATGAAGGTCTTCGTCTGCGATGTCTCTATCTGTAACGGTTGCTATTGCTGCCAGGTCGCCTGTAAGGACGAACATGTCGGCAACGATTGGTCTCCTTATGCTAAACCTCAGCCGGAGACTGGCCAGTTCTGGGTCAAGCTGACCGAGCATATCAGGGGGACCATCCCCAAGGTCAAAATGCATTACATCCCGCTTATGTGCAACCACTGCGATGATGCCCCCTGCCTCGCCGCGTGCCCGGTTTCGGAAGCCATATACAAAAGAGAAGACGGTCTTGTGATTATCGATCCGGAGAAGTGCACCGGATGTGGTGAGTGTGCCGGCGCCTGCCCGTACGATGCCATCTATCTCAACGACAGCTTGAAGGTTGCCCAGAAATGCACCGGTTGTGCGCACCTGCTCGACGACGGCTGGCAAGAGCCTCGCTGTGTGGAAGCCTGCCCGACCGGGTCTCTTCGCTTTATGGAAGAGGACGAAGCCAAGGCGTTGTTCGGTAACGCCCAAGCGCTCCACCCCGAATACAAGACCAAGCCGCGTGTGTACTACATGAATATCCCCGGCAAGTTCATCGCTGGCACCGTTTATGATCCGGTGGAAAAAGAGGTCATCATTGGTGCGACCTGTACTTTGAGAGGCCGGGGTGGTGAGCGGGTCGTCACAACCGACGGATTTGGGGATTTCTGGTTTGAAGGGTTGGATTCGGGAGTGTTTTCTCTGACTGTTGAGAAGGACGGAAAGAGTAAGGTGATGTCTTACCTGAACACCGAGCAAGACGTTAACCTTGGGGATATTCCCCTGGTATAAGGTGGTTCATACTACGGCGTCTTTCAGCGCGCCGTAAGCTGATTCTCCGTGGGGCGGCGGAACAATTCCGCCGCCCCACGGAGAATGTTATGGAGGCTCACATGTCCGTACCTGCCTGGCAATGGGATGAGACGGTACAGCGGGGAACCGACTACACGGTTCGTGCTCAAGTCGAGACCTATGATCAGCAGATGGCCGTTCTCCGTGATGTGGTAGCCGATGCGGAGAAGATCCTCAGCCTCCTCGATCTGTCTTCTGACGATGTTCTCCTCGAGGTGGGCACCGGCACGGGTGCCTTCGCGCGGGTGGCGGCCGGCCGGTGCCGGGCGGTCGTTGCTATTGACGTATCACCGGTGATGATAAGCTATGCCGCCGAGCGGGCCCGGGATGAGCGGATCGGCAACATTCTCTTCAAAGAGGCCGGCTTTCTCACCTATGAACACGAGGGTGAGCCGGTGGCCGCGGTTGTCTCGAAGCTTGCTCTTCACCATCTGCCCGATGCCTGGAAACTGATCGCACTCCGGCGGATTCGCGGAATGTTGCGCGAGGGAGGGAAGCTTTATCTCTCCGATGTGGTGTTTCCGGACTGCGCACAGGACGGCTGGCAGGAGTATTTCCAGGAAGTAGTCGGAGCGATGCCCGAGGACCGCCGCGCAGAGATGGCGAGCCATATCCGCCAGGAGTACAGCACGTTCGACTGGATGATGCGGGAGATGTTGGTTCGCGCGGGATTCAGTCTGGAATCTGTAGAGCTAGAGGGGTCATTTCTCGGCCATTATCTCTGCCGGCGACTGTAAACCCCAGCTCTACACCGGCGGCTACTCACCGGTCGCGGGTCATTGCCGGCCACCCACCGGCAGCTACTACCGGCGACTACTGCCGCTCTCAGCCTTAGCGGCCTTCCCGACCGGAGGGCCGGGTGCGTGGAAGCTCTTCTTCCTCCTCGAACCAGAGGACGATGGAGCTTGATGGACAACCATGATGTTCGGCGCACCAAGCGCGCAGGTCTCTGATGGCTATACCAAAGGTAGCCGTGATGATCCTTGGCTCTCCTTCGCCATCTTCACAGACCCGTATGGTCTCGAGTTTTGACTTGCTTCTGCCTTCTCCGAAGCGCACAGCTTTTACCGCGCCTTCAAAGTCCTGGTACCGGTATCGGGTACCAGCCACATGGCGGGTCGCTATCTCTTCGGCCTCTTCTTTACTGATCTCGATCATGGTCTCCAGCCTGGCCAAGGGTTGAGCGCAGGCACATGCGCACATTCAAGCAATCCAAACAAAAAGGCCGGCTTAGTGGCCGACCTGCCGGCAAGCGTACCGAACACAACTTCGACGACGTACAGTACACCTGCCCACGGCCACCTGTCAAGGCAACCGGGAGGGGCTGGACTTCAGGCTTCTTCGACCTCACGCACCATTGACTTTCTCCTCACGATGAACCAAAGCGTCCCGGAGAGGCCGCCGATCACGATGTTGAGAATCCCGACGGTGTGGATCAGGCTCCCCCAATCGAGGGAGATGATCATCATGCCGATGCTGCCCATCACCAACTTGGTCGAACTCATGAGAGCGGAGGCTGAACCGGTGTCCGCCCTCTGCTGGTCAAGGAGGAGATAGGTGAGCGGTGGGCGGGAGCAGGTTGTCACTACACCTGTAGGAAGCAGCGCGAGCGCGAATGTCCAAGGGGCGAATCTCCCCAGCGTATAGACCAAAAACCCGCTGATCATCATTACGGCGAAACAGACACTGATTATTGAGAATCGATCGAGTCGCCGGGAGAGCTGCATATAGGCGAGGGGGCCGAACATCATGCCCACCGCATTGAGCGCGTAGTAATAGCTGTATGTCTGGCTAGTGACTCCGAAATCGTTCTGGTAGATATACGAGGAGGCGGCGATAAACGCCATATTGGAGATGCTGACAAGGGAGAAGATGGGAAGCAGCGAGGCGAACCCGGGATTCTTGAGTACCACTCCCAAGCGTCCAAGAGTGCGTAGAATGCTCACGTCGGTTCTCTCTACGAGCGTCTCTCGAAAAGCGATTGATCCGGCCACGACCGATACGCCGATGACCGCCTGGGCGGCAAACGTTCCTCTCCACGAAGTCAGAT
>CAZOJR010000137.1:0-1232 GCA_964580165.1 uncultured Gaiellales bacterium | reverse complement strand
GAATGGGAGCCACAGTGGGAGCGATAACCACCAACGACTGTACTATGGCCAAGATCGATTCTCGCTTCTTCCCGCGATAGGCATCCTTGACTATGGCAACAGCCACGGCACTGGCGGCTCCGGCGCCGATGGCTTGCAGCATTCGAAAGAGCATGAGTTGGTAGATGCTCGTCGAGATTGCGCATAGGCCGCCGGCGATTGTGTAAGCAGTGAGGCCGATTATCAAGATGGGGCGGCGACCGTACTTGTCGCTGAACGGCCCCCACATCAAGGTGCCCACGGCGTAGAAGATAAAGAACGAGATGAGGGTCAGATTGGTCAGGTATTCGGGCACTCCAAAGTGTGCTGTTATTGTCGGCAGCGCGGGAAGATACAGATCGGTGGACAGGGGCACGAAGGCGGTTAGGAGTGCCAAGAAGACGATCAGCCCTTTGTTACCGAGGTATGTCTGTCTCGTTATAGCTTCGTTTACTTGGCGGTCTACTGTGCTGTGGTCTCTGCTATTTGGCAATATGGGTCCATATCTGCGGATGAACAATTTCTTTGGTCGGGCTTTGGTACCGGTCAATAATTCGCCATCTCGGCCTTGGTTTCAACCTTCAGCATACGCAGCCGGCGGCGCTCCGGCTCCAATGGAAGGCGCGGCCACAGGTCCAGTATCTCAGTTTGCCGGACAACCTGTTCAGCAGACTCCTTTGATATGCTGGAAACCATATCGGGGTCGCTGGATCCCGACCATGGTGTGAACCTATGAAATGAGAGTAGGGAGTAAAGCATAGTATGAGCGGTGAGATGGGAAGGGCGATAATCAGCTTTGGCCCCGGTATTCCTTGGGAGATGAAAGAGTATCCGATCCCGACGCCGGAGCCGGGCGCAATGGTTCTCAAGATTTCCATGGCGTCGATCTGCGGATCGGACGTGCATGGCTACCTGGGAGATTTCGGTGGGCCCAAAGGGGTGCGGCAAAAACCCAATATCCCGGGACATGAGTTCGTTGGAAGGGTGCACGAATTGGGTCCGGGTGTCACCACCGACACCGCGGGGCAGCCTCTCAAAGAGGGTGACCGGGTGGTGTGGCCTCCCTCGATGCTCTGCGGACGGTGTCCCTCCTGCCTGAAGGAGGTAGTGCCCTGTCCCAACAGGAAGGTTCACCAGGGAACCACCTCCGATGACTGGCCGCACTTCAAAGGCGCGTTTGCAGAGTATTACTACCTGAACCCGGGTCAGTGGGT
>CAZOJR010000136.1:1092-6066 GCA_964580165.1 uncultured Gaiellales bacterium | reverse complement strand
AGAGAAGGCCCACACCGGCTGCGCGCCTTCGGGCCGCGTCTGGTGTGAAGGGACGGTGTGACACTCACTCAGGAGCACTCACTCAGGAGGGAAATCCGTAATGAAGCGTCTCCATAAGCTTATCCCTGTCATGATTCTGGCCGTGCTGCTGGCGGCCGGTCTGCTGGTAGCCGGTTGCGGCGATTCTGAAGAGGCGACGACTACCACTGTCGCAGATACCGAAACCACAGCACCGGCGACCGATACCACTGCTCCATCCACCGAGTCGACCACCGAGACCAGCGAGGCCTCGGGAGACACGATTGTACTCAGGCTGCCCATGGGCCCGCCTGATGGTGACCCCCTCGTGGTCCCGGTCCAAGAGATGGCCGAGAGATTCAATTCCCGCGTCAACGGGGCGTATGAGATCCAGTGCTACCCGGGCGGTACGTTGATCAACCCCGGTGAGGCCATGGATGCCTGCAGAACCGGTGCCGCAGAGATGGCGTTTCCTGTTGAAGGGGGGTTCGCAACTCTTGACTCCCGGCTGGGCATCATCGAGCTGCCCTTTATCTTCAACAACGTAGCGGCCCTTGGCGCCTCACAGAACGATGACATGGTCGCTCTCTACGACAGCATTATCAGCCCCCAATTCAACCAGAAGGTCTTGGGTCTGACCAACATAGGGTTCGTTGAGATCATCGGCTCAAAGCCTGTCAAGACTCTGGACGACTGGAACGGGTTATTGGTGGGCATCAACTCTCAGAGTATTGTGGAAGTCTTCCAGACCCTGGGTGCGGAGACGGTAGTTATCGACTGGACCGAGTCTTATTCCAACCTCGACAAAGGGGTTGTGGATTCTGTGTCTGCCGGGACGACCTACATGTGGATAGCTGAGCTGTATAAGGTCGGTAAGTATTCCACCTGGATGTCGGGAATCGCTGGCAACTACGGCATCCACATCAACCTCGACATCTGGAATGCCATGCCGGCCGACATACAGCAGATCCTGGACGAAGAAGTCAAGGCGTGCTGCTTGGAATTGAACCAGACACACGTTGACATCCAGGAATCGAATAAGCAGGCACTGGTTGACGGCGGTTGCGAGGTCTTCGTCCCGGACGATACGGAGCGTGATAAGTGGAAGGCCGCCTGCGAATCGTATGTGACTGAGAAGCTTGCCGGTTACGGAGATTTCGGCACCCAGTTCATGGCAATAGTTGATGAGGCCAACGCTGCCAATCCGTGATCTAGAACAAGGCAACGTACGTAGGTAGCGACAAGCTAGCTAACGATATCGCTCAGTAAGTGTTGATATGCCTGCGGCGGTATGATGTGCTCTGTCCGGATCAGAAGCCGGATCGCGACCGAGATGGAGTGCATCGTCCTGCCGCAGGTGTTGGCAGGAAACATGCAGACCCCGGGAGGTCTGCGGGCTACGCCGACTGACGTGTCCGAGATGGTGCCTGCCCAGTTGTTTTCTGACTCTATGGTCTTCTTGGAGGAGGATGGTTCATGTTCAATGCTCACATCGACGCGCTACTACGAGATAGACGGGAATCTCTTGAGAAGGCCGTAGATACCGGGCAGAAGGTCGTCGGTTACTTCCCCGGTGGATACGTACCCGAGGAGATAATCTACGCGTCGGGAGCCATTCCCCTCTGCCTTTCCCACGGGGGAGAGGCCCGAGCCGCAGATGAGGCGCTATCGATCGTGCCCAGCGTGATCTGCCCCTTTGCGCGGGCCCAGGTGGGGGAGATGCTGCTCAAGAAGAACCCCTTCTACAGCGCCCTTGACCTCGTAGTGGTCCCTTCCACGTGTCAGCACATGAAGAAGATAGGTGACATCTGGGAGTACTACGAGGGCCCCCAGGTGTTTAAGCTGGGCGTCCCCTACCAGTACGACAATGATTTCGAACTTACCTATTTCAAAGACCGGCTGCTCGCTCTAAAACAGAGGCTGGAAGCTCTTACCGGCACATCCATAACAGACGCCAAGCTTACCGAGGCCATCGGCATCTATAACCGGCTGCGTGATCTTCTTAGGACGCTCAGCTACTTGCGCCGCGGTCCTCAGCCGACGCTGAGCGCGCTTGACTTTATGAAGTTAAACCACGTTTCGCTCTATACGGATCCGGTCCAAACAGTAGATGTCCTTGAGTCTGTCTATGCGGAGTTATCGGCTGGAGAATCCTCTAATGATGCCGGCGCTCCTGCAAGCAGTGCCAAACGCCCGCGGGTGCTTCTTTGCGGACCCAACCTGGCCTTCGGGGACTACGATGTACTCGAAGTGGCCGCCGGCGTCGGGGCGGATGTGGTGGTAGAGGAGATCTTCGAAGGCGTAAGAGACTATTGGCAGCACATAAGGACCGGCCCGGATCCCTTAGACGCTCTTGCCCGGGGATACCTCCTTGACAAAAGGCCGGCTTCCTTCATGAGGGGCTCAACCCGCAAGAGGCTTGAGTTCATTTTGGAACTGATCCGGGAGTTCGATATCTCCGGAGTGCTCTGGTACCAACTGCTGTACTGTGAGTTCTATGACGAGGAGGGCTGTTTCATCGAAACGGCGCTACGCGAACACGACATCCCCGTGCTGGTGGTGGAGTCGGATTATCATCCTCTTAACTCAGGCCCGCTTAGGACCAGGTTGGAGGCTTTTGTCGAGACCATGGCAGGAGGGCCGATCGATGCTTGAGCTCTTGGCGATGTGCGGGTTTAGCGAGCAGGAAGCCGAAGCAGAGTTACCCCGAGTGCAGGAGGTTTTCTCCCGCCTGGGCATTACCGACGAAGACATACAGCGGGCCAAAGAGCGGACGAGCACCTACTACGACCTGGAACTGCAGGGGGTGCGGAAGCTGCTGGGCGTGATTCTCAAAGACCTATGCAACATTGTGCTCATGAGGGATGAGGGTAGAGAGAAGCTGGTCCACATCTGTATGGCGCCTGGGCTGCATGTTCTCGGGTCGGCGATTATGCAGAATTCCACCAACGTGGGGCTGATGTGCCCCAACTTCACCTTCATGGCGGTTCTGGGCTACATGTTCGGCAAGTTCACCCCCATTCTCGAAGAAGCTGAGAAGCAATGGCTGAAGAGCGGTGCGGTCGCTCACTGCGGCATGGTCAAAGCCAGAGTCGGCCTGATCAATCTTGGTCTCATCCCCAAGCCTGATCTCACTATCACCACCGGCTTTGCCTGCGAAACCAGCCCCAAGGTAAATGAGCTCTTAGAAGAAGCCTACGGAATCCCGGCATGCTATGTGGACACCTGCCAGGATAGAGAACTGCAGGAATACCCCGATACCACTCGGGCCATGACGCTTGCCGCCAAGAGCATGCGGGCGGCGGTTGGGCGGATCAAGGAAGTGACCGGCTTTGAGATAACCGATGAGATGATCTGGGACGTGTTGGAGCAACGCAAGTCTCTCGAGGAGGCTATTGGCAGATTGACGCACCTGATCCGCCATGCTGACCCCATGCCCATCGGTTCCGCTCATCTGGGTCTGCTGATGGGCGTCGACGTTATCCCGTATGAACGCGACGAACTCAGAGAGGCCGTTGAAGTCATCGACACCCTCTACGCGGAATTGCTCGAGAGGACCCAGAGGGGAGTGGGGGCAATGCCCAAAGGCACACCTCGTGTGCTTGCCATGTTTCCGCACCATCACACCGATCCGAGATGGGAACACTTCGCCAACCAAATGGGCGTGGCTATAGTGGCCGTGGATTTTGAAGCTCCGCCTAAAGTGCCACCGGTCGATCTGAGCGATCCTTACATGGTCATCGTGAAGCACGTCAACGGGTCCTTTACCCAGCCCCTCGGTGGGAGGATAGCGATGGTGCTGGACATGTGCAGGGAACTCGGAGTTGACGGCGTGCTCTACCACTACCACTCTGGATGCAGGTATGTCGTGGGCGATGCCATGATAGTCAGAGACGCGATCCTGAAAGAGCTGGGCATACCGGTACTGATGCTGGAGTGGGAGAACTTCGATCCTCGCTCATACAACCATGAACAGTATGCGGCGAAGCTGGAGACGTTCCGGTCGATGATGAAAGCGGCGGCGGATAAGTAAGTCTGCCAGAGGTTTTGAAAATAGAGGTATCAAGGGGATTGGAGCCAACGGTTGCGGTGCTTCCCCAGCGGTGCGTGCCTTGTGGATGTTTGACAAGCCAACCGGCGTCTTGCTATGTTGCTGAACGCTGTTTAGCATAGCGTCACAAAGAGAAGGGATATGAGTCCGTTGCGAACTCGACGCGAAGGACGTGGTACGCTCGGGCCGGGTGGTTGCCGGTTCGCGGTTGGCAGTGAGTGGGCAGCCATTCCGGCAAACACTGTTCCCGACCCGCTTTCATGCTGTTCCCGACCCGCTTTCATTTGTCGGGCCGGTGGGTGAACATCCTTTCGTTTCCTGCAGCGGCGACGTTCGCGCACGAGTAGAGAGGAGGGATGAGAAGTTCGGACATACGAAGATCCCGATAAACAGCGAAACATTGTGCAGGCCATGCGCTTGCGGAAACTACATTATCTGGTGTGAAGGGACAGCGTGACACCCACTCAGGAGGGAAATCCGTAATGAAGCGTCTTCATAAGCTTATCCCCATCATGATTCTAGCCGTGCTACTGGCGGTCGGTCTGCTGGTAGCCGGTTGCGGCGATTCCGAAGAGGCAACAACTACCACTGCCGCAGGTACCGAAACCACGGCCCCAGGGACCGATACCACTGCTCCATCCACCGAATCGACCACCGAGACCAGCGAGGCTTCGGGAGACACGATCGTACTCAGGCTGCCCATGGGCCAACCCGATGGCGACCCGCTGGTGGTTCCGGTCCAGGAGATGGCTGAGAGATTCAATTCACGCGTCAACGGGGCCTATGAGATTCAGATCTTCACTGCCGCGTCCTTGATCAGCCCCACCGAAGCGCTGGATGCCTGCCGTACAGGGACTGTGGAGATGGGTTCCATCTGCTATCCCATCTACGCAAGCGCTGATGAG
>CAZOJR010000136.1:0-1034 GCA_964580165.1 uncultured Gaiellales bacterium | reverse complement strand
ATTTTCAACAACCTCCAAGCTCTCGAGGCTGCTCACAACGATGATATGGTGGCCCTTTACGACGCCATGATGACCGAGAAGTTCAACCAGAAGGTTCTGGGCATGAACCACGTCGGATTCAACGAAATCATCGGCACAAAGCCTGTCAAAACTTTGGATGACTACAAGGGGCAACTGGTGGGTGTTGCCTCGTCGATCGCCATTGACATGTTTCAGGAGCTGGGGGCTGAGACGGTTGTCATCGACTGGACCGAGTCGTATTCCAACCTTGATAAGAAGGTTGTGGACCAGATCTTGTCCGGAACGCAGTACATGTGGATAGCCGAGTTGTATAAACCGGGCAAATACTCCACCTGGATGTCGGCCACAGCTCCTCATTACGGCATCGACATCAACCTGGACGTGTGGAATGCCATGCCGGCCGACGTACAGCAGATCCTGGCCGAAGAGGTAAAGGCGTGCTGCGAAGAGATGAACGTGGCGCACACGGGGTACTGGGAGTCGAACAAGCAGAAACTGGAAGAAAACGGTTGTGAGGTCTTCATCCCTGACACCACGGAGCGGGATAAGTGGAAGGCCGCGTGCGAAGACTACGTGACCGAGAAGGTCGCCGCATTCGGCGACTTCGGCGCCCAGTTCATGGCAATAGTCGATGAGGCCAACGCGGCCAATCCGTGATCTGAAGGAAGGTTAGTGTACTTGGCGACTAGCGATATTGTTCGGTAAGCGTTAGTGTGCCCGCGCCGGGATACTGTACTCCGTCCGGACCCCAGGTTCAGACAGGACGTCAAGCCAGACGGAGCGCAGTGTCCCGGCGCTTGTGCTGTCAGGAAACGTGCGGATTCAGATCGGCGCGTATCACCCATTTCGACCCAACGGAGCCGTGTCGGATGCTTTATCGAATAGCGCGGCGGATCACCGGCATCATCGGCCGCCTGAGCAGTATCTCTCTGCTTGTCGCGGGCATCATGATACTAATCATGGTATTCACAGCGACATACGGTGTGATAAGGCGCTATGTCTTCAATAGCCCC
>CAZOJR010000135.1:0-6098 GCA_964580165.1 uncultured Gaiellales bacterium | reverse complement strand
CTATGAGAGGGGCGTTATTGTGAGAGAACCTGGTCAGTTGGCCGCCGCTCGTTCTGCGTCCGCACGCCAGGCGGCGGTTCCCTTCATATCACTATGGGGAGCCGACCTGCGGTATTCGAGTTACGACGTTTTGGTGGTAGGCGGCGGGATCGCCGGACTCACGGCGGCTCTGGGGGCTGCGCACAGATGGAACGTGGGCCTTATTACCAAAGCCACGTTGGACCAAACCACGACATTCTTGGCGCAAGGCGGGATTGCCGCGGCCATGAGTCCGCACGATTCGCCCGACCTGCATCTGGAGGACACTCTTGAAGCCGGTGTTGGGCTTTGCGACTACGATGCCGTGCGGGTGCTGGTCGAAGAGGGACCGGCGCGGATACGAGAACTGGAGCGACTGGGCACCAAGTTCGATCGTCAAGGCGGCAAGTTGATCCTGGGTAAAGAGGGAGCCCATTCGATGGCGCGTGTGGTTCACGCTGGTGGTGATGCAACGGGCAGCGTGGTGGCCAGCGCTCTTGCCGAAGTGCTAACCACGGGTGGTCGAGTGGAGTTGCACGAACACGAATTCGTCCTTGATCTGCTGATGGATGGGGGGCGATGTGTGGGCGCGGTCTCATTGGGCGAAGAAGGAGAGCTGACGGTTAGCCTGGCCCGGGCGGTTGTGCTGGCGTGTGGTGGCGCCGGACAGGTCTTTTCTCACACAACCAACCCTTCGGTGGCAACTGGCGA
Source organism: uncultured Gaiellales bacterium (assembly GCA_964580165.1). Lineage (GTDB taxonomy): Bacteria > Actinomycetota > Thermoleophilia > RBG-16-64-13 > RBG-16-64-13 > RBG-16-64-13. The sequence continues at coordinate 5,369 of CAZOJR010000135.1, read as the reverse complement.
TGGACATGCCATGGCTTATCGGGCAGGAGCCGTACTGCGCGACATGGAGTTCATGCAATTCCATCCAACAGCTTACTACGGCAAAGAGAACCCCACGCTGTTGGTGACGGAGGCTCTGCGGGGCGAAGGGGCCTATCTTCGCGATGACGCAGGGGAGAGGTTTATGGTGGGGGCTCATCCCCGGGCGGAGCTGGCGCCTCGTGATGTTGTGGTGCGTTGCATGAGGCAGATCTTTAATCGGGATGGTACCGACCATGTGTGGCTGGACGCCCGTCATCTGGAGAGCGAGTTTCTGTGCGAGCGGTTTCCCACTGTGTATAACGGTCTGCAAAGGCGGGGCTTCGATCTACGTACTCAGTTGATACCTGTAGCCCCCGCTTCTCACTATTTCATCGGCGGAATTCTGACCGACACTTGGGGTAGGACGACCGTTCCCGGGTTGTATGCATGCGGAGAGACGGCCAGCACCGGCATACACGGCGCTAACCGTCTGGCGTCGAATTCCCTGCTGGAAGGTCTGGTGTTCGGTGAGCGGACGGTGCGGGAACTCAACCGATATCTGGCTATAGCGGACCCGGCAGTGCGTAAGGTCAAACTCGATTTGGCGGACGAGCCCAGGGAGGGCAACGACCCGGTGCTCGTGGCCGAAGGCAGGGAAACCCTGGGGCGTACCATGACCGATCTATGCGGCATCGTGCGGAAACGGGAGGATCTGGAGAGGGCGCGGGACACCCTCGATACGTTGCAGTCATCACTGGCGGCGCCCGGTCTCAACGTGGCCGAGCTAGAACTATTCAACCTTCTCACCGTGGCTCAACACATGGTGGCGATGGCCGTCTATCGCGAGGAAAGCCGTGGGGTCCATCTGCGTTCCGACTTTCCGGAACGAGATGATATCCACTGGCGTTGCCACAGTCTTGCCCACCGCGACTCTACAACGGGCGGACTCACCGTCGAGTTGAGCGAACCTGTGGGGCGAAAATGAGTGGTCGTGACGAAGGAGATCGTTGAGGAGGGACGGCGATGATTGATCAAGCCAGTCTTGTCCTGGTACGCGGGGCGCTGTCGGAAGACTTGGCGGGATATGGCGACGTGACGTCGCAATGGACGGTTCCCGCCGATTTGCCGGGCCGGGCCGTGATAGAAGCCCGGGAGGAGATAGTAGTATGCGGCCTGCCGCTGGCCCAAGCAGTCATGCGTGAGATTGACCATCGTGCGGAGTTCACCTGTCTGGTGGCGGACGGAGCCGTGATTCAAGCCGGGGACGAACTGGTGGTGATAGAAGGGCCGGCTCGAAGTATCTTGAGTGCCGAGCGTACCATGCTCAATTTTCTCATCCATCTTTGCGGGGTCGCGACGCAGTCGCGGCGTTTTGCCCGGGTGGTGGAAGGTACTGGAGCGACGGTGGTGGATACCCGCAAGACCATTCCCGGTCTCCGTGCGTGGGAGAAGAAGGCCGTGGTCTATGGTGGATGCAGCAATCATCGCTTCGGGCTATTCGACATGGTGTTGATTAAGAACAATCATCTTGAGGCGGCAGGTGGTGTCCGCGAGGCGATAACTCGGGTGAGAGCCGCCCGTCCTTATTTCATCAAGATCGAGGTAGAGGTGGAAAGCGAAATCGACTTGCGCGAGGCCGTAGCATACAAGGCCGACGTGATTATGCTGGATAACCAAGACCTCGAATCTCTGCAAAGGATGGTTGGCATCGCTCGCGAACTGGACCCGGAGATCGTGCTTGAGGCTTCTGGAAGGGTGTCGCTTGGCAGCGTCCGGGAGGTGGCCGATACGGGCGTAGATCTTATTTCAACCAGCGCTCTCACAATGGGCGCGCCTCCGGTGGATCTGGCTCTGACTCTCACAATAGGCGCGCAGGGGTCGTTGTAGAAGGAGGATGACCATGCTGCTGGCCGTCGACGTGGGCAATACACAGACGCATGTAGGGCTCTTTGATGAAAAGCAGTTGATCGCGAGCTGGCGCTTCGCCACCGTGGTAAACAAGACCGGTGATGAAATCGCCTCGCTGCTGGATTCCCTGCTTCGCCTCGACGGGTTCTCGCGAAGTTCCGTGTCGGCCATTGCGGTGGCATCGGTGGTTCCCAGATTGAGTGGTGAGTACTCGGTCATGGCGGCCGACAAGTTTGGCATCGAGGCATTGGTGGTCGGCCCGGGCGTGAAGACCGGGATGCCCATTCTTACCGCCGACCCGCGTTCAGTGGGGCCCGACCTCATTGTCGACGCGGTGGCGGCCTTCGAGCTCTACGGCGCTCCCTGCATAGCGGTCGATTTCGGAACGGCGACTACATATAGCGCGGTATCTACCGCTGGCGAGTATTTGGGACATGCTATCGCTCCAGGTATTGAGATATCGTTGGATGCCCTGGCTGCCCGGGCTGCCCGCCTGATGAAGGTGGAGTTGGAGGATCCCGGTACCGTTATCGGGCGCGGCACGGTGCAGGCTATACAGGCGGGAGCCGTCTACGGCTTCGCCGGGCAGGTGGACGGCATCGTTGGGAGAATGCGTACCGAACTGGGCTCTAAGGCAGTAACCGTCGCTACCGGCGGTCTTGCGCCTCTGATCTTCGAACATGCCTCCTCCCTGGACAAGCTCGATCCCCTGCTGACCCTGCGGGGTCTTGAAATAATCCACGGCCGCAATCACTCGTAGCACTGTGGGGCTTGCTCCTGAGCCTCCCGGTCTGCCTTTTGCTGCGCCTTTCCGCATCGGGGAGATTGGGGTGCCGAATCGGGTGGTGCTGGCGCCCATGGCTGGTCTTACCACGAGTGCGTACAGGCGGCACCTCAAGATGCATGGAGTCGGTCTGGTGACTACCGAGATGGTCAGTGCGTACGGTTTGATCTACGGCAACGTTCGCACCAGGGACTATCTGCGGTTCGCACCCGAGGAACGACCGTTGGCAGTGCAACTATACGGGGACAAACCGGAGGTAATGGCGTGCGCGGCTGAAATAGTCCTCTCGCAACCGGCGGTTCCCGACGTGCTCGACATCAACATGGGTTGTCCTGTACGCAAGGTGGTCAAGACCGGTGCCGGTGCGGCGCTTCTTGGCGATACCAGCCGGGCCGTGGCTCTCACGTCGGCGGTTGTTGACGTGGCGGCTCAGATGGGGGTGCCGGTTACCGTCAAACTTCGTAGCGGACTGGAGCCCGGTGAGCGCACTATCTTGGATCTGGCGCCTCGCTTAGAGCAGGCGGGTGTATTGGGGTTGGGGGTGCATCCTCGAGCCGCGGGTCAGCACTACCGGGGGGAAGCCGACCACAGCATCACAGCAGCTGTTGTAAAAGCGGTAAGCATTCCGGTGATAGCCTCGGGTGATGTCGTCGATCTCGATTCGGCTCTGGCTATCTGGGAATCGACTGGGGTAACAGCATTGATGGTCGCCCGGGGGGTGGCGGGCAATCCATGGCTGGTGGGTGCACTGCTCTCCGGACGGAGAGCAGTGCACCCACCCCTGTTTGACGTTGTTCAAGACCTGCGTCTTTTGCTGGACCGGGTGATAGACGAACAAGGGCCCGAGCGGGCCACTTGCTGGATGCGCAAGCTGCTCGGCTGGTATCTCCGCCCGGCCGGAGTGGCGCCCTCCGCGATCCAGCACCTACGGACTCTGTGCGACGCGAGGGAACTCGACGGAGCGTTGATTGATCTGGCGGCCTCTGGAAAATGTTGATGGGACAGGTCCTGAAAGACCACCCGCAGTCCGTTGTTTCACCTAATAAATTTCAGTTACCTTTCGGATGTGGTAATTCGTGCCGTTGACAACTGCATGACGCTTACTTATAATGGCCCGCTACTTTCAGGCGCAGTCCGCCTCAGTAGGTGTGGAAGGAAGGTACTCGTGTCTCGAAAAGAAGTAATTCTTACAGAAGAGGGTCTTAAGCAACTCCAGGATGAGGTGAGCCACCTCTCCACAGTCAAACGCGAGGAGGTAGCAGAGCGCATCCGTGCCGCCCGGGAATTCGGCGATATCTCGGAGAACTCTGAGTACGACGATGCCAAGAACGAACAGGCTTTGCTCGAGCATCGCATCAGCCTTTTGCAGGAGAAGCTTCGTCGTGCGCGGGTAATCAAGGATTCCGAGATCGATACAGACAGGGTGAGTATTGGCAGCACCGTTACCCTTCGGGACAAGGATGCCGGCCAGATTCGCATCTATACCTTGGTCGGATCGGCCGAGGCGGACCCGACCAAAGCCCGGGTTTCTAACGAATCTCCAGTGGGTCAGGCCATCATGGGCAAGCGCGTGGGCGATGAGGTCACCGTGCCCGTGCCGGTTGGAGCCATAAAGTACGAGATCCTTGACATAGGGAAGATGTCGTAGATGGATTCATCCGTGCCGCCCAAGGACCCTGATGGGAACAATGGGCCCGAGATGCAACTACCGGAGTGGGAGCGGGACCGGCTGGCAAAGGTTGAGCGGCTGCGGTGCGAGAACATAGAGCCGTATGCCCGTAGCTTCGAGGGCCGCACTCCTTTGGGGGTGATCGCCGAGAGCCACGCCGGACTCGAACCGGATCAGCAAGCGGAAGGCTCTCATTATCGGATCGCCGGCCGGGTGATGTCCCGGCGAAGGCACGGTAAGGCCGTTTTCTTTACGCTGCGTGACGGGTGGGACGATCTCCAGATCTACAGCAACATCAATGCCCTGGGTGACTCATCTTTCTCTCTGTTCACCGATATAGACCTGGGGGATGTCATTGCCTGTGAGGGGCACGTGTTCCGCACGCGTCGTGGTGAGCTGACCCTCTTTGCCGAGTCGTGGACCATGCTTACCAAGTCTTTGCGTCCGCTTCCGGAGAAGTGGCATGGACTGCACGATCGCGAGACGCGCTACCGTCAGCGCTATGTCGATCTCATAGTCAATCCCGAAGTGGCTCGCCGGCTGCGAGGTCGCGGCGCTCTGGTTTCGGGTATGCGCCGGTATCTTCAGAATCTGGGCTTTGTGGAGGTCGAGACTCCCATACTGCAGCCTCTGCCGGGGGGTGCGCTGGCTCGTCCGTTCGTAACTCACCATAACGCGCTCGATACCGATTTATACCTGCGCATCGCTCCCGAACTCTACCTCAAGCGGCTCATAGTGGGAGGGTTCGACCGCATTTTTGAAATAGGCAAGAATTTCCGGAACGAAGGTATCTCGGTGGTGCATAACCCCGAGTTCACCATGATGGAACTCTACTGGGCGTATGTGGACTACAACGCCATCATGGAGCTGGTGGAGAACATGATTCCGGCCCTGGCTGAGGAAGTCACGGGCTCCGCCGAAATCATCGCCGGAGAAGCTTGTGTCGATCTTAGACCGCCTTGGCCGCGTCGCACCATCGATTCTCTTATGCAGGAACATCTTGGCTTA
>CAZOJR010000134.1:5141-6155 GCA_964580165.1 uncultured Gaiellales bacterium | reverse complement strand
GACGGCACCCTCGCTGCCACCTATTCCACCGCTTGCCACATGCCGGGCGCAGACGCCCGTCAGCACGCCGAGGGCCTCGATCTCGGTCACCACCAGCGCAGCGGTAACCGGGAACAACCACGACGGCAGCCCCATACTGCGGGCCAGGGTAAGCTGACCCCATCCGGCCGCCGCATCCGGCACCGACGCCACCAGCTTTTCCAGACCCACCGGCATGATGACCGGATTACCCCGGACCGCCACCCGGCTCATGATGGCTCCGATGGTGCCTCCTTGCGGGTTGGCCGCCAGAACGCCCGCATTCCCCTGGGGATCAACCGCGTTCGCTCCCTTGATGACGGCATCGCCTTTTTCGAACTCGTTGAAGAAGTCCCGGGCTTCCATCTCTACCAACTTGCCCTTGGAGAAGAAGCGGGCGGCCTCCCGGTCTTCCTGGCAACTGGAGGTCAGCATGCCATCTGCCACCATTCCCACGCAGTAACAGTGGGCTGAGATCTTCTCGCCGGTCAGCTCTTTGAGGACGAAGACACTGGCCGTGCTGGTGCAGACGGCAAGCCTGCCGTTCGCGTAGGCATTCTTAACCTCAGGCAGAGCAGCAACCGCTTTGCCGATCAAACGCTTCGATGCAGCCGGATTCAGGACCACAAGGGCCTGCTGTATCCGGGATTTATCGCCCAGATCGAGCTGTAGGGGATAGAACATCTCTCACCGCCTTATTGCGTATGTGTGAAACCGATTGTTGATGATAAAAGGATAGCGCGTACGGCGCAGGAGCCGCGAACCATCCGCGTTGCCGGCGACCTGCGCTTTGAGCGGGCAGACCGGACAGCAAGCCAGACCGCTATTCACCGGCACGTTCGGCGTGTTCCAGGCGCAGTAGCTCCGCCAGGGCCCTCTCGCCAACCTCGAGTTGCTCGGCCGTGGGCTCGGTGGTGGTCAAACGCTTCTGAATAGCACGCCCCGGCGATAGCAGTAAACGGGCGATAACCGAGTCGGCGTTGTGATTAGCCCAGC
>CAZOJR010000134.1:0-5131 GCA_964580165.1 uncultured Gaiellales bacterium | reverse complement strand
GCGGCCGCACCGGCGGCCGCCGAAGCAACCGGCGACTTGCGCCCCGACCGGCCGCGGGCCAGCAGATTAGTCGCAACGGTCGCCAGGAGATACGGGCCCACGAGGTTGGAACCGCAACGGTCGTGTTCCTTGGGAGCCGCAGCGGAGCGCGCCGTTGCCGGCGCCGCGCCGGCTCCTGCGCGCGAAGCCGCCCGCAGGGCGGCTTCGCGCCCCCCGATCACTTTGTGCTCGGCTCCGTGATACCCGGAGATAGCGGTATTCTTCAACGACAGCACCGCGGGCACAAAAGCCGCGAGCGCGGTTCCCAGTTCTTCAACCACAGCCGATTTGGGAGCTATGGCCTTCACCGCCGAGGTGGCCACCATCGAGCCGGCCAATGCCGCGACGACTCGTCCGCCCTCGATGGGGAGTCCGGCGTTGGGCAACTTGGCCTTGACCAACCCGAGCACCAGTAGGCTCTCGCCGAACCTTCCCAATCCCCGGACGAGCGGTATGCCGGCGAAGCCCGCACGTCCAGTGATGCCCGCATGCCTGACGGTGCCCGCACGTCCGGCAGTGTCGCTTGTTCCGCCACTCTCGTCTCCGGCCGCGGTATTTCTATCGCCCCCCGTCAACCGTACCTTCTTCCCCGAAGCCACCTTGATGGTCCCATCCGTCTCGCGTATGGCCGCGGCCCAGTACCGCTCACTCACCAGTGCCAGACCATTCTTGAGCGCGACACCGCCGATCCGCAGCTGCTCTTCTTGCCGACGCGCGTCATCCGGCGAATTCGCACCAACCGTGGCGTCCGCGCCGTCAGTGGCATCCGCACCAACCGTGGCGTACGCACCGTCCGTGGCACCGGTTACTTCCGTCTTGCTCATGATGTCTCATCCCCTGTGGTGCCGGCTCTTTCGATCGCCATGTTCCAAGCACTTCCCTCGCCCGCGATGGCCGCTTCGTTGGCCGCCTTTCTAGCCAGAACCCGAGTCGAGCCGCCAGCCATGGCGGCCGACCAGGCGGCGCGCGCCCGCCGGGCCGCGCCCAGCCTGTACGGTATGTAGATAATCAGCCCCAGACCGACCATCAACAGCCCCGCCACCATGAACAGTCGTGCTATCCCCAATGTTTCGCCCAACACGCCGCCAATCAACAGACCTCCGGTACCCCCCATCTGGCCGAACCCGGCCCGGACCGCGATCAGCCGGCCCCTGTCACTCTCGGACGTGACTTCTTGAACCATGGTTATCGAGGGAACGAACATGCCGACGTTGGCCACGCCCGCCAAACCCATCAGGCCGATGGACAGCCAGAAGTGCCCGCTGAATGATATCCCCACAAAACACGCCGCCGTGATGACGAACGAGTAGAAGACGTAGGCGTTCTTGTCCCCCTTCAGGGCCATTCGGCTGATGATGATCCCGCCCACAACCAGCCCGCAGGCGATGCTCACCTCCAAAGCCGCCACCCCGGCAGCACCCCGGTGGAACACGTCCAGGGCCAGGCCGTAGGAGTTGGGTGGACCCATCATAAAGGCCATCAACGGAAAGACAGCAAGCAACAGGTTGGTGCGTAGCCCCGGATGCCGCCACAGCCGCATAAACACGGCCGGCGACTCGGCAACGAGCACGCTCACCTTCTGGGCGGCCCTGGCCTGGGGTAGCGGTCGCGGCAGGCCCAGCAAGAGCAGGGCCGACAGCACATAGCTCCCGGCATCGGTGAAGAAGGCAGGTGCGTACCCAACCGCGGTCACCACCACCCCTCCGACCAGATAGCCGATCAACTCCGAACCGGTCTGCGAAACACTCACGTACGAATTGGCCTTGACCAGGTGCTCGCGCTTGACCAGCTCGCCGACGAGCTTGATCTGCCCCGGATTGAAGAAGGCCGAGCACACTCCCAGCAGGCACGACACCACGTAGACGAACGCCACCGACGCTTCTGCCAAAAACGGCATGAGAAAGATGAGAACCGCCCGGATCACGTCCGCCATCACCATGACCCGCTTGGCACTGAACCGGTCGAGCACGGCCCCGCCTATCCAGGAGGTCACCACCAGTGGGAAGGTCGAGACCGCCATGACCGCGCCCATGTGAAGCACCGAACCGGTGAGCTGGTAGACCATGAAAGCCAGAGCCACCGTGGTCATCGAGGTACCAAAGCTGGAAAGGGCCTGAGCGCCCAGTATCCGCCAGACAACGCGCAAAGGCACTCCCTCGACGAAGAACGGTGAACGACGCTGCTAAGGTACCAGGTACGAGTCCATATGGGGAGTCAGGAGCCCCCGTCAGCCCGGTCCCGAGCTCCTACGGTTTCGCGGCAACCTCCGGAACGGATTCCGGAATGGCGGCACCGTCGAGCAGCCCGGTGCCGCGCCCGTCTTCGGGCGGCTCGTCCACGCCATCCAACTCGTGCAGCTGAAGCGGCAGATCGTGTACGAACCTGATGCGATGGACCTCCGTCTCGAAGTCCACATCTGTGCCCAGACGGTAGGCCTCGTCGTGCTCCGCCAGCACGCCCAAAAAGGCGTCCACCACATCGGGATCGAAGTGCTTGCCCTTCTTGTCTTGAAGCTCGGCCGTGGATACCTCCACGCTCAGCGGCGGTCCGTAGGGACGTTCGCTAGTCATGGCCGAGTAGCTGTCGGCCACGCAGATGATGCGGCTGATGAGCGGGATCTCCTCGCCCTTGAGTCCCCCGGGATAACCGTTGCCGTCGTAATGCTCGTGATGATGGAGAACAACCGTGGCCAGCTCATCAAACTGGTCGATGGTGCACAAGACCTTGTATCCATTCTCGCAATGACGCTCGATGAGCAACCAGTTCTCGGCGTCCAGCGGCGATGACGATTTGAGTATGCTGTCGGGAACTCCGATCTTGCCCACGTCGTGCAACACACCGGCCAGATGGGCGAGGTTTTGATCGTCTTCGTCCAACCCCATGGCCCGGGCAATATCCCTGGCCCACTGTGCCACCGACGCGGAGTGGCGGGCGGTGTAATTGTCTTTGAGGTCGAGAGCGGTGACCTGGCTGGCCACGGCCTGCAGAGCCAGACGCTCGTTGCGATGGGCCAAGAGTTCGTTGCGATGGGCCAGGCGCTCGTTGCGCTGAGCCAGCAAACGCTCAGTGGCCCACTGCCGCAGCGCCCAGACAAGAGCGCCGACCGGGACCAGACAGAGCAGAACCAGAAGGGTCGAAGAGAAGCTGGCCGCCCCCCCACTCTTCGGCAGGAACAGGTGGTAGATGGAGATGAGACCGACACTGACGACGAGGAAGAAGAGGTCGAACTTGATGATCGGCCTGAAGCCCTCTCGCCACAAGCGCTTGAACCCAATACCGTGTCTTAACCATATGACCGGTACCCCTAACACAGAGTTCAATACTTGATAAATAATCCCCGCACCAACTCCAAATGCAATCACAACAATGGCTGGTGCCTGTTCAAACCCGCCAACCAGACTAAGCGCCCCCCAGTAGAGCAGAGAGGTCCCACCTGCAACTATGCCGATAGTTGAGGCGAAGCACAGAGTACGCTCCAACTGACGGTCTTTCAGAGTAAGAAGCTGGCTTGTCACAGCGATCGCGAAACTTGCCAAGGGACCAGCGACAGCAAAACCAAGAAAACAAGCAAGAAATCCTGCAGAGACCTCCACACCAGGGCTTATATTAATTGTGTAGGCCTCTGCAAGAAACGCTAATACGAGTAGAAGTACAAAACTTGCCCACGGAAACCGGCCCACCGGGTGCAGATTTGGGCACCACAGCTGTGTATATATCAAGCTACAAAGTAACACACCAGCAATGCCGGCAATAAACCGTACATAGACTCCCGCCAACAAGACCCGAGTCTTGTGAGATCGAAGTCTGGTCGGACTCCCTATTTTGTCTGTTTCCGCCTGCCCCATTTGGCCTTACCCACCGGGCCCGAGAGAAGTCACTTTGCGTCACTTCAATCTATCGGCCAAACGGGGCCAGAGCGTTAACGCAGACTCACACTAGTAGAGCTTCCAGTTCATCTCTCTCTCCTCTCGTCGGCCGACCTTAGCAGGCTTCGCCGCGGAAGGTCTCCACGGTATGGGCGCAACCCGCCCGTGCTCCGTTACAGCGAATTCCAGAGGCCCCATTCACCTCTGGAATCCCGGTTCCCGACTCCGAGTTCCCCATTCGAACTCATCATCGAACCTTTCAGGGCATCACTATCCCATGCAAGGTCACTAGTAGGTTAATGGTGAACTTATGAACTGTCAATAGTTGTAAGCTGAATCATACTCATCGCGCATATGATAACGCTGCAAATCGTGATTTCTTCTCGGTATATGTTTACTATATGAGTACAGAATCAATGAAGTAGATCCCACATTCGTTCGCACTGGTCGCAAAATATACACCAAAACGCTAATGACTTCGCCATCCGACTCTTGCATGCCACTGGTCCATACTACCCAACCAGTTAGCATGGCCACTCAGAAATAGCGGGTTGCATTGAACTGAACCGCACCGGCTTCAGTGGAGACTCAGTTGTTTGAATCCGGCCTCTTCAGCCCTGGCTCTCTCACGATAGAACATCTCTTCGAACTCTGCCGGTGGTATGTCACCGATGGGTTCAAGGAGCCGGCGGTGGTTGAACCAGTCGACCCACTCGAGAGTCGCGCACTCCGCGTCGTCTAGGTTTCTCCAGGGCCCTCGCTTCTGGATGAGTTCGGTCTTGCAGAGGCCGATGATGGTTTCGGCGAGAGCATTGCCGTAGCTATCCCCGCAGCTGCCGACGGAGGTGACGGCGCCAGCTTCGGCCAGGCGTTCGGTGCAGCGAATGCTGAGATACTGGACGCCGCGGTCGACATGCCGACTTCCGGACCTCAGGGGATCATGCCTCTGTTGAGCCAGACCGCAGCCGGTCATCGATCAGATGACACACCCCGGGAGAGCCAACCTTCGCGGGCGGCAGGCGGTTCACGAGTCACTCCGCCCGATGACCTACGAAACAGTACAATCTCCGACAGACTGCGTTCCGCTGGTCCGAAGAATAAGTCGGCGGTTCAGTACCCGCACTTCCTTTTGTAGCAACTGACCCAAGAGTCCCGCGATGCAAGAACCCAGCATCACATTGACCTCAACCACCATCGTCCTATACTCAATCTGTAGGGGGGCAGGC
>CAZOJR010000133.1:0-6171 GCA_964580165.1 uncultured Gaiellales bacterium | reverse complement strand
ACCTATGGAGGATATCAACCTTCATTTCACCGGCGACATCCATGCTATTGGTGCTGCTCACAACCTTTGTGCAGCGGTGCTCGACAACCATCTCTTCCACGGCAATGAACTGAATATCAATCCCAATGACGTCTCCTGGCCGCGGGTGATCGATCTGAACGACCGGTCGCTGAGACATATCACCGTCGGACAGGGTGGAGAGGGAGTCGAGCGCAAGACGCGGTTTGACATCACGGTGGCCTCCGAGGTCATGGCCATCCTCTGTCTGGCCACCGACATCGAGGACCTCAAGGCCCGTCTCGATCGTATCATTGTGGGGTCGACGCTCTGGGGCCGTAAAGTGACCGCTCAGGACATCAAGGTCTCCGGCTCCATGGCGGTGTTGCTCAAAGACGCCTTCATGCCCAATCTGGTACAGACGTTGGAAAACACGCCGGCCATCATCCATGGCGGTCCCTTCGCCAATATCGCTCACGGCTGCAACTCAGTGCAGGCCACCCGCATGGCACTCAAGCTGGGCGACTATTGCGTCACTGAGGCGGGCTTCGGTGCTGACTTGGGAGCTGAGAAGTTCTTTGACATCAAGTGCCGCTACGCCGGTCTGCGGCCGGATTGCGTGGTGCTGGTGGCGACCATACGTGCCCTCAAGATGCATGGGGGCGTGCCTTTTGCGGAACTCAAGGCGGAGAATCTCCCGGCACTGGCCGCCGGTCTCGAGAACCTCGAGAAGCATCTGGAAAACATGAAACTCTTTGGGCCACCTGTAGTTGTGGCCATCAACCGGTTCCCGGACGATACCGAGGCCGAAGTGGCGCTGCTGCGTGAGCGCGTGGAAACGCTGGGCGCGAGGGTAGTTCTCTCCAACGTTTGGGCTCTTGGCGGCGAAGGTGGAGTCGAGTTGGCTGAAGAGGTAGCCAAGCTCTGCGAGTCGGGTGAAAAACCGCAACTCAATTTTGCTTATGAGTTGGGTATGAGCATCCCGCAAAAGATCGAGGCCATTGCCACCAAGATCTACGGGGCAGATGGAGTCGACTATCACTACGAGGCCAACGCGGCAATCGAGCGCTTCACTCGCCTGGGCTACTCCACCCTCCCCGTCTGCATGGCCAAGACTCAAGCCTCGCTTACCGACGACAAGACCAAGATTGGCCGTCCGCGTAACTGGAGACTGACGGTACGCGAAATTCGTCTGTCGGCGGGTGCTGGTATGGTTGTCCCGGTCTGCGGCGCCATGATGACCATGCCGGGTCTGCCGAAGAAGCCGGCGGCGGAGAACATCGACCTAGTCAATGGTGAAATAGTGGGTTTGTTCTAGCGGCGGCTTCTTTCAGGAGCCCGAGTCCCTGCGATGAAGGAGGGGCAGATGCCCGAACGAGCTTATGCTGAGTGGACGCTTGAGACGTATCTGGATAGGCTTGCTGGTAGTGAACCGGAGCCCGGCGGCGGCAGCGTCGCCGCCTTGGTTGGAGCCCTGGGAGCTGCATTGGTAACCATGGTGACCAATCTTACTCTGGGTAAGGAGAAATACGCCGGAGTGCAGGATGAGATGGCTGAACTGCAGGCCGCCGCGGAGAAATTGCGCCGGAGACTGGAGGAGCTGGTTACACTCGATGCGGTAGCCTACGGCAAAGTGGCGGTGGCCATGAAGCTCCCTCACGGTGACGGGGCGGAAACGGAAACTAGACGCCAAGTGCTGCAGGCTGCTCTGAAAGAGGCCGCAGAGATTCCACTTGAGGTAGCCGAGACTACTCTGGAAGTAGCTCGGTTATCGCTGCCAGCCGCCGAAAAGGGAAATGTCAACGGCGTGTCGGATGCGGGCGTGGCTGTTCTACTGGCCGACGCTGCTGCGCAGTCTGCGGCCCTCAATGTGAAGATCAATCTTGTCTGGATCGAGGACGAAGAATTCAAGAGTGACGCATGGACTCGAATAGAGAGCGTGCTTTCTGAGACTGCCCAGTTCCGCGACGTAGTGCTCGCTCTGACCTACGGAAAGATCTGACCGGGGGTGCGTCCGGGGACGACCGGCACATAACGCTAGGGGAGGAATTGTGGGAGCTAAGATCATCGATGGCAGGCAGGTGGCCGGCGAAGTACGGGTCGAGTTGGCGCGCGAACTGGAAGAATTGAAAGTGGCGGGTGCCCGGCCGGGCATAGCCACTCTTATGGTGGGCGATGATTTTGGTGCCGGGATGTACCGCGGAGCGGTGGAGAAGTTCTGTGGCGAGATGGGCCTTGGCTACCGGAGTGAGATTCTTCCGGCAGACACCACTGAAAAGGCGGTTGTGGCAGTGGTGAAAAGTCTCAATGCCGACCCGGCGGTGTCGGGTATCCTGCCGCTCAGACCTTTTCCGGTCCAAGTATCTGACTCAGTGGTCATCAATACGATCGACTACGGGAAAGATGTGGATTGCTTCCATCCTTTTAACATGGGGCGCCTCGCCCTGGGTGAATCCACCTTCCCGCCGGCGACCCCGGCCGCGTGCATGGAACTACTGGAGTATTACCTGCGCAGCGAAGGCCGTGACGTGGTTGATGCACTTGAGGGCGCAGAAGTGTGTGTGGTGGGACACTCCAACACCGTGGGGAAGCCGCTGGCTCTGCTGCTGCTCAACCGCAATGCGACTACCACGGTCACCCACGTGTATACATCAAATCGCGGCAATCTGGCCGAGCACACCCGGGCGGCTGACTATCTTGTCGTGGCTGCCGGCGTACCCCATCTGATCGGGGCCGACCTGGTCAAAGAAGAGGCTGTGGTTCTAGATGTGGGGATCAACAGGGTGCTGGTCTGCCCCGCGTGTGGAACCTTCAACCGGAGCAAGAAGAACCCGTGCAGAAGCTGTGGCGCCGGCCTGTCGGAGGCGCAGACAAAGACGGTCGGCGATGTCGATTTCGACGGTGTATCTGCGAAAGCGGCGGCCATAACTCCGGTGCCGGGCGGAGTCGGCGCCGTTACCAACATGATGCTTGCCCGTAATACCTTGCGGGCGGCACGCCAACAACTGGAAAACGTGTAACGGTCCCTCGAGAGAACGGAGGTACCTTAGTTGATCATTTCCAAGAAGAAACCCATCGAGGAGATTCTTCTAGCGCTTGAGGGCGAAACGAAGGTAGTCATCCTCGGTTGTGGCGAATGTGCCACCGTCACCCAGACTGGGGGCGAAAAGGAAGTGGCCGAAATGAAGTCCATCCTGGAGGAGGCCGGCAAGGAGGTTGTCGCCACCGACGTGGTGCCCGCGGGTTGCCAAGAGCTCGATGTCAAACGCGTGCTGCGCAAGCACAAAGACCTGGTCGAGGAGGCCGAAGCTTTCTTGGTGTTGTCATGCGGAGCGGGCACACAGGCGGTCCGGGCTGCTACCGACAAGCATGTGATCCCCGGGACCGACCCCCTGTTCTTGGGGAATATCCAGCGGTCGATGGATTTCATTGAGAAGTGCTCCCACTGCGGCCAATGTGTTATCGACGAGTACGGGGCCATCTGTCCGGTGACTCGCTGCGCCAAGGGGCTTCTGAATGGCCCCTGTGGGGGGATGAGCCACGGCAAGTGCGAGGTGGATCCCGAAGTGGACTGTGCTTGGGTGCTCATTCACGAGCAGCTCAAGAAGGAAGGTCGCGAAGATAAACGCACTCGCATGCACGAACCTAAGGACTGGAATGTTATCAGGCGCCCAGGCTCTTTGGCCGAGCGCAAGTCCCTGGGCGACAAGGAAAAGGTAGGGAGCAACTAGCCATGGGTACCTACAGAGACGCCTGCAACAGCGGCAGATTCGTCATCTCCGGTGAGATAGGGCCACCCAAGGGAACCAACACCAAGGCTATGTTGCATCACATCGACCTCCTCAAAGATAAGGTCGATGCACTCAATGTTACTGACAATCAGAGCGCGGTCATGCGCATGGGATCCCTGGTGGTATCCGGTGAGATAGTGCGCCGGGGCGGTGACCCCGTCTTTCAGACCACCTGTCGTGATCGGAACCGTTTGGGTCTGCAGTCCGATTTGTTGTCGGCCGCTTTCCTTGGCATTACGAACGTTCTCTGCCTAACTGGCGATCACCCGGTGGTAGGTGATCACAAGCAGTCCAAGGGCGTATTCGATTTCGACTCGCTACATCTCATTCAGTGCTGCAGGAAGATGAACGAAGGCTTCGACTGGGCGGGGAATGAGATGGATGGTGCCACCAACTTCTTTGTCGGCGCGGTGGTTACTCCTGAATCGGACCCGCTCGAACCTCAGATGTACAAGTTCGCGCGCAAGGTCGAAGCGGGTGCCGATTTCTTCCAGACCCAGGCCGTTTACGACATGGACAACTTCCGGCGTTTCATGGAGCAGGCTCGGGAGATCACGGCTGGCACGGACGTGAAGATCATGGCCGGCTTGGTGGTGCTCACGAGCCTGGGCATGGCCAAGTATATGAACCGGTCGGTGCCCGGAATCTTCGTTCCTGATGCTCTGCTCGAGGAGATGGCAGGTGTGCCCAAGGAGAAAGTGCTACACAAAGGCATGGAAATAGCCGCTCGCCACATCCGCTTTCTCCGTGACAGCAAGGTCTGCGACGGTGTACACATCATGGCCATCGGTAGGGAGGAGATCGTTCCCGAGATCCTCGAGATGGCAGGAGCCGTTGCGTCTTCCCAGGTGAGATCATGAGTGATACCGGTACGAGGATTGTGGTGCTGGGCGCCGGTCCCGGCGGATACGTAGCCGCGCTCAGGGCTGCCCGTCGTGGCGCGGCGGTGACATTGGTCGAGAAGGATCTCATTGGCGGTACCTGTCTCAATCGTGGTTGCATTCCCACCAAGGCTCTTCTGGCCAGCGCGGAGGCTCTTGCCAAGGCGCGTGCCGGCGAGGAATACGGATTCGAGGTATCCGGAGAAATACGCCCGGATCTGGCCCGCATGATGGAGCGCAAGGACCGGGTTGTCACTCAGATTCGTGGCAATGTGGAAGTACTTCTCAAGAAGGCGAGAGTGGAGGTGCTACGGGGCTCCGGCCGTCTGATTGCGGCAGACCGGGTGTTGGTAGAAACCGGTAACGGCGCGACGAGCCTAGAAGCCGACAGAATAATCATAGCTACAGGCTCGGAACCCGCTCTCTTGCCCATGTTTGATTTCTCCCACCCGGCGATATTGACGTCTACCTCAGCCTTAGAGTTGCAGGAGATTCCCCAGTCGCTCTTGATTGTCGGCGCGGGCGCTATCGGGTGTGAGTTCGCCTCATTCTTTGCCGAACTGGGTACGCAGATCACGATGGTGGAGATGATGGCGCAGATGCTTCCCCTGGAAGACAAGCGGCTCGCCAAACAGTTCCAGGGCGTCTACCGCAAGCGGGGCATCCAGGTGCTTCTAAACGATAAGGTTGAGAGCATTCTCGAATATGCCGCCGGCCATGTGGTCGCGAAACTTGCCGGTGGGGCAGAAGTTGTTGCCGAGAAGGTTCTCGTATCGGTGGGTCGCAGGCCGAATACCTCCGGTCTTGGTTTGGAGACGGCTGGCGTGGAGACTGACGGTCGCGGCTATATCACGGTCGACGAACACCTGGAGACGACGGCTCCCAATGTTTATGCCATCGGAGACGTTAACGGTGGGATCATGCTGGCGCACGTGGCTTCACACGAGGCCTTTGTGGCAGCGGATAACTGCTTGGCCGCCGGTCCCCAAGACCGTCGCCGGCGCGACCTCCGCTCGACGCCTTCCTGCACCTACTCCCATCCTGAAGTTGCCAGTGTTGGACTGAGTGAGGAGCAGGCGGCCGGCAAAGGCTACCGGCCGCTGACCGGCACCTACCGCTTCCCCGCTCTGGGCAAGGCCATAGCTATCGGTGAAGACGTGGGTTATGTGCAGATCATCGCCGATGAGGCGACCGATCTGGTTCTGGGCGCCTGTATGATGGGGCCACATGTCACCGATATCATCCACGAAATCGCGCTGGCGGTGCAGAATGGACTGACTGTCGCCCAACTGGGGAACACTATCCACGCCCATCCCACGATTGCCGAGGCAGTCATGGAAGCTGCTCACGACGTGTATGGGGAGTCGGTGCATGTAGCCGGGTAGTATCCCTGTACTGCAAGACAAACAATGAGACAGGAGAGATCTGCATGCACGCACTTGTAGAAGCTATGGCCGAGATGAAGGAAGCCGAAGCCCTAAGGATCGTAGATGAGCTTCTTT
>CAZOJR010000132.1:0-6175 GCA_964580165.1 uncultured Gaiellales bacterium | reverse complement strand
ATTCTGGCTGCTTCGCGCTTGGCCCACTGCAAGATGAGGCCGTAGATTTCCCGCAAGCCCTCGTTCGACAGCGGTCCGCGATTGGCCCGGCATAGGTATGTAATAACCCAGTCTTCTTGGGCGGGGTCGTAGAAGCTCAGGCCCTGAGTCTCTTTGTAGTCCTTGAGACTCTTGACCAGCTTGATCCGCTTATTGAGCGCCTCCAAGATCTTGAGATCGTTGTCGGAGATCTGCTCTCTGTAATTTCGTATGACCGGGTCGGTGTTCAAACTTGTCACATTCCCTCCTCTACCGTCTGACCAGGCGCTGCCGAAGCGCCCGGATTCGTGCTGCCAAGATAGTGAGCCATGTAGGCTACCGTACCGAACCCACCGTGACCAGTGCGCTTCCCAGGCAAGTAGATCAGCGCCTGCCTGCCGCGTAGGCCGCACACTGCCGGACAAAGCGAGGAGCCATCCCCGGAGTGGCGGCTAAATGGATGAGAACCCGGGAACAGAACACCGACCCAGAGACGGCGCCTTCAAGCCTCTCTTGTTCAGATGGCCCCCCATCGACCACAGAGAGTGGGGATTCCCACGCACCCCCGGGCTGCGCCATTTCTGCCTCGGTGAGTACCCATCCGGTCACAGTTTCGTTCTTTTCGAGAAGCACGCTATCTTGTCCGGCCACCATATCTACGTACACAGGCTCATCTAAATCCCACAGGACTTCGGCCTCGGCCGGCACCACGCCGGTTAACTCCGAGCGCCGGCCCAGAGAGTCCTGGACCGCCTCGAGAAGAATCAACACACCCCCGCCAAGCGCCAGAGTGGGGAGACCATCCCTGATCCGTTCACGCATCGCCTTCAGTAACGGCGTATTCATAGCTATATCGGGCAGAACCGCCGGCCAGAGGGTGCCCGCCAGAACCAGGCCCGACGTGCCTTCCGGCAGTTCCGTACTCTCCAGCAGATCCAGGCGACGTACCTGTGCTCCCGCCGATCGCAGCACTTCGATGGAATCTCTGCTCCAGGGTGTGAAGCCCTTGCCTCCCGCAACTGCCACCACTGGGCCGTCCAACCCTCGGTCGGTCAACCAGGCCTGCGTCGACAAGAAACCACGCTGGCCCGCCATCGCCACAAGTCCATCAACATCTACCTGCCGCGATACCGCTTCCAGGAGCGCGGTCTCTAGAGGAAGTCCCCAAGCGCCGGGTGAGACACTCTCCCAACTGGGACCATCCCCGTCAAACAAGCAACCCACCACCGGCACATTCTCATCTGCGAAAACATGGCGCAGTAGGGCAAACTGATCACGGTCGGCCACGCCGGAGAGTATGACTCCCGCAAGGTTGATACCGGCGAGATGGCTCTTGAGACCGGACATCAGCGCACGGATGCCTGCGCTCCACCCACGACAATCTAAAAGAACGACCACCGGGCAGTCGAGAAGCCGGGCCACATCCGCAGGCCGCCACGCCGCCCCATTGCAGCGGTCGAGCACGCCACAGGTAGACGATAACAGCGAGAACGTCGCGCCCCGAGTAGCCACGCCGTATAGGGCAAGGAGTGAATCTTCACTGTACAGGGCGGGGTCAAGAAAAGCCGTGCCTTCCCACCGATCCCAGCATAACGTTGGGCTGAGAGGGCCCAGATGATGATATCTGACCGTCTGGCCGCGGGCGGTAGCTATCTCTGCCACGGTGGCCGCCACCGCGTCGGCGAGTCCCGTGTGATGTGTCGGGGCTAGCAGGACTCGCGGTATGGACATAGCCCTCCCCTTCGCGCTTGTCTCTTTGTACGGCCGCTATCCTCTCCGGCTAATGAGAACCAGCCGTAACAACTGGAGGATAGCCATAAGAGCAGCCGCTACATAGGTAAGGGCAGCCGCACTCAATACTTTCCTCGCACCTGTGAGTTCGTCACCCACGAGGATGCTCCTGTTTTCAAGTTGGGCCATGGCCCTGCGCGAGGCGTTGAATTCCACCGGCAAGGTCACCAGTGTAAAAAGCACCGCGGCCGAGTAAAGCAAGATACCGATGTTCATCAGCATACCGTCGCGGTAGAAGATAAGCCCGACGAAGAACAGGATGAATCCGAAGTTGGTACCTATGTTGGCCACAGGCACCAGCGCACTCCGCAGTCTGAAGGCCGCATAGCCATCAGCGTGCTGCATGGCATGGCCCGCCTCGTGCGCGGCTACGCCAAGCGCAGCCAGGGAATTGCTATTGCCCACCTCGGGGCTCAGCGTCAGGCTGCGGGTTCGGGGATCGTAATGATCGGACAGCCGGCTTCCCGCCACTTGAATATCCACGTCGGTCAACCCCGCAGAATCGAGCACCATACGGGCTGCCTGGGCGCCGGTGATACCCCGGGCGGAGGGCACCTGGGAATACCGGTTGAAACTGGAACTTACTTTGGCCTGAGCGTAGATGCCGAGCACCAAGGCCGGCACCAGCAGAATGATTGTCCACAACCACAGAGAATCCATCGAACGTGCTCCTTCTCAGTCCTCGACGGCATCCTCCGACTCCAAATTATCCGCGAGTTCGTCGGCGACGTTGTCGAGGTCGTCGATACCGCCGGCATCATAGCCCATTTGAGCTTCACCCTTACCGACGCTGTCATTACCGTTGCCGGTTCTCACCAACCGAGCCATGCTCGATACTCTGTCGGCACCACGCAGGTTCATCACCCGGACACCCATTGTATTGCGACCTGTGGTACGGATACTCTCCACGGGCACCCGGATCACAGTGCCATCCTGGCTGATGAGCATCAACTCGTGGTTGTTGCGCACCGTAGTCACCCCTACCAGATCACCGCGGTCGGGGCTGTCCTTGATTGTAATAACCCCTTGCCCACCTCTTTTGTGCACGGGGTAGCTGGACACCGGCGTCCGCTTCCCATACCCTCCCGTGGTCACACAGAAGATATCGGCGTCGTCCTCAGCCACTGCCATTCCCAGAAGTGAATGTCCCTCGGGCATGCGCATGCCGGTCACGCCCATGGTGTTGCGCCCCGTAGGCCGGACATCATACTCATGGAAACGGATGGCCTTGCCCTCACTCGAGACCAAAATGAGGTCGTCATGACCGTTTGTGTTCTGAACTGCGACCAGCTCATCATCATCTTCCAAGTTGATGGCAATAATGCCATCGGCCTTCAGAGTGGTGGCGTAATCGAGAAAACGGGTCTTTTTGACAATGCCTCTCATGGTGGCGAAGGCAAGATACTTGGCATCGCTATAGTCCTTGGTGGCAATGACGGCCTTGATCTTCTCGCCCTGGGCGAGCGGCAGGAGATTGGCCACGTGTCTGCCCTTGCTCTGCCGGCTGCCCAGTGGCAACTCGTGCACCTTCTGCCGGTAGATCTTGCCACGTGAGGTGATAAAAAGCAGGAAATGATGGGTGGTGGTGATGAAGAGATGCTCGATGTAGTCGCCTTCTTTTAGGTTCATCCCCATAACCCCGATCCCACCGCGGTTCTGAGTGCGATATGTGGAGACCGGCAGCCGTTTGACATAGCCCGAGGCGGTTATGGAGATCACCATCTCCTCCACCGCGATCATATCCTCGATATCGATCTCATTCTCAGAGGGGAGAATTTCGGTGCGGCGATCATCGCCATACATCTGCTGGATTTCGAGAAGCTCTTCCTTGATGACCTCGTAGATCAGTGCTTCGTTCGCCAGCAGACCCTCCAGGTACGCGATGCGTTCCAGCAGATCCCGGTGCTCTTCTTCGATCTTGTGGCGCTCGAGCGCGGTGAGATTGCGCAGGCGGAGATCGACTATCGCCTGAGCCTGCTCTTCACTAAGCCCGAAGCGCTCCATCAGGCTCATCTTCGCGGCCTCGGTATCTTCGCTCGATCGAATGATACGGATGACCTCATCCAGATTGGAGATGGCGATCAGCAATCCCTCTAGGATGTGGGCACGCTTCTTGGCCTTGTCTAGCTCAAACCGCGTCCGGCGGACAATGACATCCTTCTGGTGGGCTATGTAGTAACGGAGCATGTCGCGAAGCGATAGCGTCTTGGGCACGCCGTCGGCGAGCGCGAGCATGTTAACTCCGAATGTGGATTGCATCGAGGTATGCTTGAAGAGCTTATTGAGAACCACCTTGGGCACGGCTTCACGCTTGAGTTCTATGACGATTCGCATCCCCGAGCGGTCAGACTCATCCCGTAGGTCAGATATCTCCGAAATCTGCTTTTCTCGCACTAGCTCGGCGATCTTCTCGATTAGTTGCGCCTTGTTCACCTGGTAAGGGATCTCGGTGACAATGATGGCAGTTTTACCCTGCTTAATCGGTTCGGAATGCGCCCGGGCTCGGACCACCACGCGCCCGCGGCCAGTCTCATACGCCTCGCGAATGCCGGCGGTTCCCAGGATGATCCCGCCGGTGGGAAAATCGGGGCCCTTGATGAAACGCATCAAGTCGGCGCTACTCAAACTCGGGTCGTCGATAAGAGCTACGGTGGCAGCCACGGTCTCGCGAAGATTGTGTGGGGGCACGTTCGTCGCCATCCCCACGGCAATACCGGAACTCCCGTTAACCAGCAGGTTAGGAAAACGAGAAGGTAATACCTGCGGTTCTTCGCGACTCTCATCGTAATTTGGAGTCCAGTCAACCGTCTCCGCTTCGATGTCACGCATCATTTCCGTAGCGATACGGCTGAGGCGGCATTCGGTATACCGCATGGCGGCGGCAGAGTCACCGTCGACAGATCCGAAGTTGCCGTGGCCATCGACAAGTGGGTACCTGATGGCGAAATTCTGGGCCATCCGCACCAACGCGTCGTAGATGGAGGCATCACCGTGGGGGTGGAAATTCCCCATCACGTCTCCCACGATCCGAGCACACTTGCGATACGGACGATTCGGCTGCATGCCGGAGTCGTGCATGCCGAAGAGCACTCTCCGGTGCACCGGCTTGAGTCCATCGCGCACATCCGGGAGAGCGCGCCCGACGATTACGCTCATGGCGTAATCGAGATACGAGGCCCGCATCTCGTCGGCTATTTCTATCTGTTCAATGCGGCCCTCTAGAGTCTCCATGGCCTGCACACCCCGTTTACGGATCTATACGTCCAAAGTCCGTACATAACGCGCGTTTTCAGTGATGAAGTCGCGTCGCGGTTCTACCTTGTCGCCCATGAGCGTGGTGAATACCTCGTCCGCGATGGCAGCATCGTCCACAGTGACCTGCAGCAGCGTGCGCTTATCCGGGTTCATCGTGGTCTCCCACAACTGCTCGGGGTTCATCTCCCCCAAGCCTTTGAAGCGCTGCAACGTGATACCGGTTCGTCCGATCCGGTCCAGCAGTTGTTCCAACTCGGCGTCATTGAAAGCATAGTAATCCTGGCGCTTATGGAACACCCGGTAGAGGGGGGGCTGTGCGATATAGACGTAGCCAGCATCGATCAACTCCACCATGTTCCGGAACAGGAATGTGAGGATGAGGGTCCGTATGTGCGCTCCGTCGACGTCAGCGTCGGTCATGATTATCAGCTTGTGATAACGGGCTGCGGATAGATCAAATTCGTCCCCAAGGCTAGTGCCGCAAGCGCTGACTATGGCCTGAATTTCCGCGTTTGACAGGATCTTGTTTAGCCGAGCCTTCTCAACGTTGATGATCTTGCCGCGCAGAGGGAGGATGGCCTGAAAGCTTCGATCCCGGGCCTGTTTGGCCGAGCCACCAGCCGAGTCTCCCTCGACCAGATATAACTCGCAGGATGCCGGGTCGCGGATAGAACAATCGGCCAATTTTCCTGGCAGAGTTGTGTTCTCCAGCACGCTCTTGCGTCGCGTGAGATCCCGCGCCTTGCGGGCCGCCATCCGCGCGTGGGCTGCTTGGACCGTTTTGGTGATGATCTGCTTCGCGTCGGCGGGGTTCTCCTCTAAGAACTCGGCCAGCTTCTGATTGACGACACCCTCGACGAACCCACGGATTTCCGAGTTACCAAGCTTGGTCTTCGTCTGCCCCTCAAATTGAGGGTTCCGTAACTTGACGCTGAGAACGGCCACCAAACCCTCGCGCACGTCCTCGCCGCTCAGGTTCTCTTCTTTTTCTTTCAGGTATCCCTTTGAGCGGGCATAATCGTTTATCGTCCGCGTGAGAGCAGCACGGAATCCCGAGAGATGGCTGCCACCTTCGTGCGTGTTGATATTGTTGGCAAACGAGAAGACATTG
>CAZOJR010000131.1:0-6192 GCA_964580165.1 uncultured Gaiellales bacterium | reverse complement strand
CTTCCTAGACGGTGCTGGGCGACTACTGCGTCTTCGACGGCGGCCAGTGGCTGCCCAAGGGTCACGACGACCCCCGCTACGAAGTGCCCGAGACCATCGTCATCTGGGGCTACAACATCAACGCTTCCTGCCCGGACAATATCTTTGGTCATTGGGTTACAGACCTCATGAAAAAGGGGAGCAAGATCATCTGCATCGACCCACGGCTCTCCTTCTTCGCGTCCCGTGCGGAGAAGTGGCTGCAACTCCGGCCCGGCACCGATGGCGCCCTGGCGATGGGCTTCTTGAATGTGATCCTGAACGAAGGTTTGTACGATCGCGCTTTTGTTGAGAAATGGACAAACGCTCATCACCTGATTCGGAGCGATACGGGAACACTGCTGAGAGCAGCTGACCTGGCGACCGGCGGGTCGCCGGATGATTTCGTCGTTTGGGATACCACGAGCGATGCTCCCGCCGTATGGGATTCCACCAACCTAGAGTTCAGGAGTACTGGAGTAGTTCCGGCGCTCGAAGTGCCGCCCGGTAACCACACCGTCCATCTGATCGACGATTCCTCGGTGCCGGTGGAAACGGTGTGGTCGGCTTTCTGTGCCGAAGTAGCCAAGTATCCGGTAGACAGGGTGGCCGAGATCACCTGGCTCAAGGCGGAAGATATCATCGAGGCCGCCCGTCTCTATGCCACCAGCAAGCCGGCCACCATCCAGTGGGGCGTGGCCATCGACATGACCCCTGCCATTACACCCACATCAATGGCCATTGCGGCTCTGTGGTGCATTACCGGCAACCTGGACGTGCCGGGCGGCCAAGTCATTGCCCGGCCCGCTTTTGGAGCAGTCGCCTACGCGCTGCCCGGTCAGAGAGGCCCCATCAAGCTTCCAAGTTTGGAGGTAGACAAGACCCGCATCGCCCGGGATCGCTACGGCGTTCTCGGCGAGTTCATTTGGCGGGCGCAAACCGACGTCGCCTTGGAGCAGATCTTCACCGGAGAGCCGTACCCGATCAAGGGTATGTGGATCCAGGCCTGCAATCCCATCGGCGGTATCGGCTACGACCCGAAGCGCTGGGTAAAGGCGCTCAAGAAGCTCGACTTTGTCTGCGTGGTCGACACCTTCATGACTCCCACCGCCGAACTGGCAGATATCGTACTTCCCGCTGCCACCTTCTTGGAGAAGGATGGCATACGCAGCTGGTGGACACCGCTGGAGAGTATCGTCAAGGCCATGGAGGTTGACGGCTGCAAACCCGACAACGAAATCAACTTCGAACTTGCCAGACGCTTCAACCCTGATATCAAGTGGAACAATCTGCATGAACTCCTGGATGAGATCGTGAGCCCTTCGGGCATGACCTTCGACGAACTGGCCGGGAAAGGTTGGGACCTCCCGCCCGATGGGGATCCGAGCGCTCCTTATCACCGGCACGAGCGTGGATTGCTCCGACCCGACGGAAAACCCGGTTTCAAAACACCCTCAGGCAAGATGGAGTTATATTCGGTGCTCCGCGAACGTTGGGGATTTGAACCTCTACCCCACCATGAAGAGCCGCCCTTCAGCCCGTTTTCCAGTCCGGAGCTGTTCGGGCGGTATCCACTGATATTAAGTACTGGGAGAAGGTCGCCGGTCTATTTCAACTCCGAACACCGCAACATCCCTTGGCTGCGTGAAATCGATCCCGACCCAGTGGTGGAACTCCATCCGGAGACAGGTGCCGCCCTCGGCATCGGCAACGGCGAGTGGGTCTGGATCGAGAACATGTTCGGCAAGTGCCGGCTCAAGGCTAAGCTGACCCCGATCGTGCCCCGGTGGATGGCATCGGCCACTCACGGATGGTGGTATCCGGAACAAGAGGGAGCCGAACCGTTGTTGCGAGGAGTATGGGATTCTAGTACCAATCAGCTTCTGCCTATGGGCTACCAGGGCAAAGACGGCTTGGGTTCGCATGCTAAGTGCACGCTCTGCAAGGTCTACCGGGCGCACACCGCTCCTCCCGGCGCGTACGCTATGCCGGGCGGTGGCGTGATCGGCGGAGCCGTCAGCGCGGCTGCCGTAAACCACGGGCCGGCGCCGGGTCATGGCTTCGCAGAACACAGTCCGGCAGACCATGGTATTACCGGTATCGACGTCTGCAAAGACCGGACAAATACGGCAGAGGAGGTCTGACATGGCCGAGAAGCAGAGGTCTAAGGCCCCCCAGTATGGCCTGCTCGTGGATTACGAATACTGTACGGGCTGCTATGCCTGCCAGGTGGCGTGCGCCCAAGAGCACCACTGGCCTGCCGGCATGAGTGGTATCCGAGTTCAAGAGACGGTGCAGAACCTGCCCGACGACAAAACCTATCTAGCCTTCATCCCGTTTCCGACAGAGCTATGCGTGCTCTGCGCTGCCCGCACGCGCAAAGGCCTCGAGCCCGCTTGTGTACAGCACTGCATGGCGGCCTGCATGAAGTACGGGCGCATCGAAGACCTAGTCAAGGAGATGACCAAACCCCGCATGGTGCTCTGGGCTCCTCGGGCGTAAGGTTTCACTCACTCACTTCGCCGCTCACGACTCTCGAAGCGATGTAGTTCTGTACCGCGTCCTTTGAGATGTTGAGCGCTGTAGCTAGTTCGCCGAACAATAACTCCTCAGCCTGTTTCATGAACCTCTTGTCCACCGCTCCAAACTTCTGATTGTGCTGTTCCAGATATTGTTTTTTTGTATATATAGATATAGTCAGCTCAAGCAAATCACCACAGTCATGTGTTGTTATATATGATTCATAGTGATTTATTAATTCTTGTACTCTTTGACTATAGTAGGCCCTAGCTTGTATTAACGGAATCGTATTAATGAGTCGTTCAGCTTCATCTTTAGATATTATTGGGCGCGTAAAAACACTGGTATTATCAACTGGCGCGTATATAACACAATCTTGAAATACAGGCTTTAGTATATAGTAGAGTCTGTCTTCATTAAAAGATGGAGAAAACCGCTTCTCTATCCTAGAAACACTACACACTCCCATATTTCCGTAAATAATCGCATCGCCAACCTTATATGTACCATCCATACAGCACTTCTTCCACATTCATCTATACGACTATTATCACTAATAGCCAGACGCACATGCTGTATATTAACACACCTCCACGTAGAGATGTGAGCAGACAGCCTTGCGCCAACGCGGCGTGACACGACCAAACGGTTTACAGGCGTGGGCATGGCATGATGCGAATCCTGAAAGCACAGCCGCTTCGCGATATCACGATCACGCTCGAGTTCTAGAAAACGGCCGAGTTCTGGGGTCTGGCTGAATTCTAGAAGATGGCTATATTCCGATCCTAACGGCGGCTGACCCGCTTCCCTCCAGCCGCAGCAGGGCGCAAACGGCCGCGCGTGCCAAACCACCACGCGCCTGCTATCCCAATCACGACCATGACAATAGCGATCCACTGCTGCTGAGTCAGTTTCCAAACCATCGGCTGATTGGCACGAATGAATTCGACGAGAAACCGCTCAACTCCCGCGAGAACCAGATACGCGAACATGAGGGGGCCTTCCCGCTTGAAGCGCGGACCGATGACCCACACCAGTAGTGCGAAGATGACGAGAGAGGCCAGGCTCGAGTAGATTTGGGTGGGATGTACGCGCACCCCCTCTGGGGTTGGTGGTATCCCCTGGGGAAACGACATACCCCAGGGGAGATCCGTGGGCGTCCCATGGCAGCAGCCGCGAAGAAAACACCCCATGCGGCCAAAAGCGTAACCCATCGCCACCGCTATGGCCCCTGAGTCCATGATGGCTGCCAACCGCTGCTTGGAAAGCACAGTAACGATGACTACCGCGGCCATAGCACCAAACAAACCGCCGAACCAGACCAAGCCTTCTCCACTTAGTAAGTTCTCCGGAAACTGCTCAGGGTGGATGATTAGGTAGTGAATCTTCGCTCCCAAAAGGCCGCCGATAATGGCCGCTATCAAGAGCGGGTAGATGAAATCAGGCTTCACCCCCCGCTTCTTGAATTGCCAATAAGCAACGACGCCCGCGGAGGCAAAAGCCAGGGCCATCATTACCCCATAGGAGTTCATGGTGAAGCCGCCAATGTGAAACAACTCCGGGTACACGTAGCCCTCTCTTTCGTCTCACACCAATAGCGCGCCGCCCGGCTCCCGCGGCGGCGCACCAACACATTGCCTAGGAGATACCGCCGCCCGCCAGCCGGGATCACCAGTGTAACAGCGGCTAGCAGGAAAGCCGCATGTCGCGACGCTCAAGGCATTCGCGTCGCTTTCGCGCAGCCCTCCCGTCTCGGATGGGCAATAATCTACGGCTGGATAGCTCCCATCTGCGTGAAAAGCGCCCTCGTGTCCGCGACGTCCCAGTGCTCACAGACCTTCCCGTCTCGAAGGCGATACATATCGACAACGTCAAATCGGATCTCATTGTTGGTCGGCGGGTAGTCGAGAAAACCCCGGCCCGTATGAGTTCCTGTGACCGTGTTGTAGACGAAGACACGATCTCCCTCAGCGAGAATCTGATTGATTGTCGCGCAGAAGTCCGGGACCGCGGCAAAAAAGCCTCTGTGGAACTCCAGAAACCCGGCCTTGCCCTGGGGACAATCCGCGTTGTGCTGAATGTAGTCGTCGTACATGAAACGATCTACCGCGTCTAGATCGCGTTTCTGGAAGACCTCTTTATAGAAATTTTCGACGACCTTCTTATTCTGGTCTGCGGTCATTCCATCCGGCATCATCTATATGCCTCATTTCTTCCAGTCTGGCGAGACCCCCAACTGGTTGAAAAAGGTATAGGTATCGGCAACATCCCAGTGCTCAGCAATCTTGCCATCTTGCACCCGGAAGATATCCACAACATCGTAATCCAGCCTGTTCCCGCTCGCATCCTTGCCAAGCCAGGATCCACCCGTGTGCGTACCTGTGGTGGTGCTGAAGGCGACGACGATGTCGCCTTCAGCCACCATCATCTTCAATGTGTAGCTGAAGTCCGGCACCGCCGCGA
Source organism: uncultured Gaiellales bacterium (assembly GCA_964580165.1). Classification (GTDB taxonomy): domain Bacteria; phylum Actinomycetota; class Thermoleophilia; order RBG-16-64-13; family RBG-16-64-13; genus RBG-16-64-13. Next base: position 1,191 of record CAZOJR010000131.1, on the reverse strand, counting down.
AAATCGTGTCGAAGAACTCCAGAAACCCGGCCTTGCCCTGGGGACAATCCGCGTTGTGCTGAATGTAGTCGTCACGCATGTATTCGTCGATCCGGCTCACATCGTGCTGGATAAACACGTCGTTGTAGAAGCGAGATACCACATCCTTGCTCGTATTGCCGTCGTTCACTGTGTCTCTCTCCTTGTCGCCGATAGCTGATACACACCGTTGTCTAGCATCCCTGCTCACTCCTATAGATGATGTCGTCCTGGACTTCAGGAGAGAACATCACGAAATAGGCGCTAAAGCCTCCCACTCTGACAACCAAGTCCCTATGTTTCTCGGGATGCGCCTTCGCGTCAAGTAATTCTTCCTTATCCACCAAGTTGAACTGTATGTGTTGTCCACCATTTCTGAAAAACGCATCAGTGAGCACCGCCAGTTTCTCACGACTCTGCTCGCTCTGGAGAAGAGTAGACGAAAACTTTTGATTAAGACATGAGGCATACGACTCCTTGAAGCCCGCTTTGAGCACCGAGCGAAGAACTCCGGTCGGGCCCAGCTTGTCCATGCCTCCCTTGGTCCTCAGATTAGTTTCCAGTCCTTTTAGAAGCAACGGCTGCGGCGCACGCGCCGCAGCCGTTGCACAGCGCGCGATCGATGCTGGGAGATGGACCCGCCGCAGCATGGCTAATGGTGAGCGCCGCACTTGGGCACACTTCCGCGCAATCACCGCAATTTGTGCACAAGTTCCTGAAGAATCCGATCTCGGAACGCCCCAAGATGCATTCGGGATTGCTGCACCACCAGCACTGCAGACCACATCCCTTCAAGAACACCACCGTACGTATACCGGGGCCATCATGAACTGAATAGCCCTGGATATCCGTCACCAGCGCGGTCAGAGAACCGCCCAGTTTCATTGGCCCAGGTACGCTCTTCTGACATGATCACTGTCTATGAGATCTTTGGCCTCCCCCAAGATCAGGTCATGGGCGGAGTATGCTACATCCCTGCCAAGCAAATGCACACTGCGGTTCACTATACGCATCTACTGGAACGATTAAAGAACCGCAGTGCCACCATCACTTAGAACCGACCGCATTTGTTCGTGCGGCCGGTTTGACCCTTGGATTTTAGACCAGAAGACATCGCAGTATTGCAGGTGCTTAGCTGTGTGATGGATTGACCTGCCATCCAGCGGCGTAGTA
>CAZOJR010000130.1:0-6250 GCA_964580165.1 uncultured Gaiellales bacterium | reverse complement strand
TACCGCGGTCGATCACTGGGTGGCATTCGGCCTTCTTACCCTCATTGGAGGCAAGATGCTGTGGGATTCGTTTCGGTCCGGCGGCACCTCGTGCAAGGATCCGACTCGTGGCTGGATGCTGCTCACTCTGTCGATCGCGACCAGCATTGATGCATTGGCTGTGGGGCTGAGCTTGGCGCTGATCGAGGTGTCCATATGGACTGCGGGCGCCGTCATTGGCGTCGTCGCCGCTCTACTGAGCGCGGTGGGTGCCGTCTTCGGATCGCGCCTGGGATGCCGTCTTGGCGTTTGGGCCGAACGATTCGGTGGATTGGTGCTGATCGGGATTGGTGGCAGGATCCTGATCGATCACCTCGCGTAGATCGCGACCGGCCAAATTGACCCGTCTCAAGTGGCCCGGCGCCCGCCCGCCCCGGTTCCCGCGTGACGGCCAATCGCTTTGAGCTGCTTAGCCAGTTGTTGCCGGCATTCGTCGGCCGTCTCGACTGCGCAGGCTTTGCCGGGGTATATCTCATACAGCTCCCGGTAGCGTGCGGGCGTTAGATTGGGCATTACCACGTTGGCTCCGCGCTTGAGTCCCAGCTCCCGACCCGACCCCTGGTTGATTGTCGCCAGAGCGGTGGTGCTGGGAATATTGGCTTGCGGACAGGCAAGGCGAGCGAGGGCGACGACTTTGTACACCGTGAGTTCATCGTTGGGCACCTGGTCTCTGACCGGTTCGGTGGGAGCCCATGTGCCGTTTCCAAGGGGTGTGGCCGGGTGGGGTATGTAGGGACCGATTCCAATCATGTCCAAATCGAGTTCGCGAAACAGCAGAATGTCGTTGATCAGACTCGCGTACGTTTGACCGGGTATACCGACCATGACCCCGCTTCCGATCTCATAACCAAATTGTCGAAGCCGCAGCAGCTGAGCAACGCGGTCGGAAGTCTTACCGGGAATTGGGGGGTGGATGCGACGGTAGAAATTCTCGTCGGAAGTCTCAAAACGGAGCAAATAACGGTCGGCTCCGGCATTCCGCCACATCTTAAGTTCGCTCTCTTCGCGTTCGCCGAGGCTAAGGGTTACGGCAAGGCCGGTCTCACGCTTTATGCGGCGAAGAATGGCGCTTAGCCACTCTGCGGTGATGCCGTAGTCCTCACCCGCCTGGAGCACTACCGTTCCATAGCCAAGGCTCAAGGCTTGGTGGGCGCAATCGATGATCTCGCTCTCAGTCATCCGGTAGCGTTCAAGTCCGCGATTGCCGGCGCGTAGCCCGCAGTAACCACATCGACGCGCACAGTGATTGGAAATCTCAATCAATCCGCGGAGATGGATGTCGTCGCCAACATTTGCCTGCCGGGTACTGTCTGCAAGCTGCCAGAGTTCGGCGAGACGAGCGGCATCAGACTCCTTCAGCCAGCCGGCAATGCCGTCACGCGCCGGTGTGGTGACGGCCGTGATTGATGGTGGCTGGGTATTCATGCTCCTGCCGGTCTTACAGCCTGGACGATATCCAGGGCGGCGGGGAATGGCTCCAACGCGCGTTCGAATATCCCCAGCGAGTAGGCAATGGTGAGGCCGTAGTTGGTGATGGGAATCCCGGCTTGCCTGCAGCGCATGATCCGGTTCAACATGGCCCGCCTGTTAAATGTACAGGCTCCACAGTGAATCACGAGGGCGTAGGGAGAGAGGTCATCGGGAAAATCGTGTCCTTGTACATGGTCTACCTCGAGCCTGCCGCCTACATACTGGGTGAGCCAGCGGGGGATCTTCACTCGCCCAATGTCATCGGCAATAGGATGATGGCTGCAAGCTTCGGCGATGAGGATCTTATCCCCGGGGCGCAACTGCTCGATGGCCAATGCTCCTTCCACCTGCGTAGCAAGGTCGCCCTTGAAACGGGCGAAGAGGATGGAGAAGCTTGTCAGTGGGACGTCGCGCGGAGTATCGGCGGCCACCTTGAGAAAGGCCTGGGAGTCTGTAACCACGAGACGCGGCGGCCGTTTGAGACGTGCCAGGGCGCTCTTCAGCTCGCGCTCCTTGACCATGAGGGCCATGGCGTCGGCATCCATCAGGTCGCGGATCGATTGAACCTGGGGAAGGATGAGCCTGCCCTTTGGTGCTTCCTTGTCGATGGGAAGCACGAGAACGGCCAACTCATCCGGTCCTACGAGGTCCCCGAGGATCGCCGGATTCTCTATGAAGTGTTCGGGAGCGTAATCGAGCAAAGCCTGCCGGAGGTCGAGGATTCCCCTGCCTGTGATTGCGGAGGTGCACACAATGGGGACATCAGAGACACCCGGGCGGATCCCGCCGCGGGATCCGCCGTCAATGTCGATCTTGTTCACCACGGCGATGGCCGGTACCTTGCGGTCGAGGAGATTCTGCAGGATCCCGTCTTCGAATTCTCCCCACCGTCCCGGCTCTGTCACCACGACACCAAGATCGGTGCGGTCGAACACCTGCCTCGTGCGCTCGGCTCTCAACTCGCCCAGCGCACCGGTATCGTCGATGCCCGCTGTGTCGATGAAAAGCACCGGCCCCAGCGGGAGTAACTCCATGGGCTTCTCCACCGGGTCCGTGGTCGTGCCCGCATATTCGGAGACGATCGACACGTTCTGCCGGGTGATGGCATTAAGGAGGCTCGATTTCCCCACGTTTCTCCGCCCGAACAGGCTAATATGCAGCCGCATTCCCCGTGGTGCTTCCAGAAAACTCATGGTTTGGCTCCCTGATATCCATCTGCGTTGGGACGCGACGCTTCTGTTGTTCTGCCTGTGGCTCTGGCGACGGGCGACGAAGCCGCTGATTTGAGAGAAGGGGGTATTCCCAAGCGCATGACCGCCTCTGGACTGAGTAACTGTTCAAAAGACTGCTCGCTGAGCAGTCTCTCCCGTAGGATGATCTCGCGGATTGTGCATCCGGTTGCCTCTGCCCGCCCGACCACCTCGCAGGTGGTGTCGTAGCCCAGAGCTGGGACCAAAGCGGTGGCTATAGCCGTCGAAGACTCCACGTGTTTGCGGCATCGTTCTTCATTGGCCTCGATCCCTTCTACGCAATAACGCCGCAGGATGAGACAACTTCTGCTCAGAAGGCTTATTGATCCCAGCAGACAATCCGCGATTAACGGCAGAAAAGGGTTCAGTTCCAGGTTGCCTGTGGCGGCGGCCGAGGCGATGGTATTGTCGTTGCTCATGGCGATCATTGCCGTCTGGCTCACGGCTTCGGGAATGACAGGATTCACTTTGCCCGGCATGATAGACGAACCGGCCTGCATCGCGGGCAGATGAATCTCTCCAATCCCAGCCTCCGGCCCCGACGACATGAAGCGTAGATCTCCACAAATCTTGAGGAGGGTAATCGCATGGGCTTTGAGAATTCCGGAAACCTCCACAAATACATCGGCGTTTTGTGTCGCCTCAACCAAGTTCTCAGCTCGGGCGAAACCGATTCCCGTTAGATCGCGCAGGCAGTCAACCACCCTGAAGATGAACTGGCGTGGGGCGGTCAGGCCGGTTCCTATAGCGGTTCCGCCCAGATTGACCACGCGTAGCCGTTCCTCGCACTTGTAAATGCGCCAGCGGTCGCGACTGAGTGCTTCGGCATAGGCTCCCATTTCGCGGCCCAGGGTGATGAGCACGGCATCCTGCATCTCGGTGCGGGCTACTTTGACCACGTGGGCATAGCGTCCTTCGAGCCCCTGAAACGCTTCTTGTAGGGCGACTACCTGATCTTCGAGCTGGTGAAGTAGCCGGATCGCGGACAGGCGCAGGGCGGTTGGATAGGTGTCGTTGGTGGATTGATGCAGGTTGATGTCGTCCAACGGAGATATTCGGCTGTATGCACCCGCCTCTTCGCCAAGGATAAGGAGGGCCCGGTTGGCGATCACCTCGTTTACGTTCATGTTGGTACTGGTGCCGGCCCCGCCCTGCAGAGCGTCGACGACGACGTGCTCGGATAGCAGTCCTTCGGACATCTCGCGACAGGCTTGATCGATGGCATCAGCCTTCTCTGGGTCTTCATCCCAGACACCGAGCGCCCGGTTGGTGCGGGCACAGGCAAGCTTGACCATGCCGAAAGCCCTGATGAGTTCCTCGTGAACAGGTCTGCCTGTTAACGGGAAGTTCTCGAGCGCTCTGGCTGTGTGAATGCCGTGGAGCGTCCCTGCGGGGATCTCACGTGTGCCCAGCAAATCGTGCTCGATCCGGCTGCCGAGAGCGAGTGAACCGCCGGGTTCATCCGGACCGTCGGTCACGATGGGAATGCCGGTTGCAGCCGGAGCGCCGGGCTCAGCAGTAGACATCGCGTTTGCCTTCTCCGACACGGGCCAGTAGCCGCTCCGCCAGCCTGCGGTCACTCTCATCCAACCGCCCGAGTTCCTTGGCGATGAGCGCCTCACCCGCTTTGCGGGTATCGGCGCTGGCATAGTCAAGTAGATACTCAGCCAGTGTCACGAGTGCGTTGGGGGCGCAGCGGTGCTTGATTTCTCCCGGTTTGGCCAGTTCCATGAAATGTTCGCCTGTGCGGCCGCTCCGGTAGCAGGCAGTACAGAACGACGGTATCTCTCCCATTTCGAGTAATTCATTGATGACTTCTTCGAGAGAACGATTGTCGCCAATGCGGAACTGCTCTTTGTTGAGATCCTGTTCACCCTCGCCTTCGCTATAGCCGCCGATCTCGATGCGGGTGCCGCCATCGATCTGTGAGCAACCGAAGTCGATGAGCTGGCGGCGGAGTTCTGCGGGCTCACGGGCGGTCAGGATCATACCCACATAGGGAACCGAGAGCCGCAGTATGGCGATCAGGCGCTTGAAGTTGGTGTCACTCAGCGCATACTTGGGTTGAAGAGCGCGGTTGCTGGCATCCTTTAGGCGCGGGAACGAAAAGGTGTGGGGCCCGATTCCAAAGTTCTCCTCCAAGTGGATGGCATGCGCGAGGAGCCCCATGGCTTCGAAACGCCAGTCGTACAGACCGAAGAGCACGCCCAGGCCGACGTCGTCGCATCCTCCCTGTATGGCTCGGTCTTGGCCATAGAGCCGCCACAGAAAGTCTCTCTTGGGACCGCGCGGATGCATGTCGGCGTAGGTGGACCGGTGATAGGTTTCCTGGAAGATCTGGTAGGTACCAATGCCGGCTTGTTTCACCAGGCGATAGCCCGCGACGTCCAACGGAGCGCAGTTCACGTTTATCCGGCGGATTTCGCCGCCGTCTTTTGTGGAGTAGATGAGTTCAACAGCATGGGCGATTGTGTCTGCGCCATAGTCGGGGTGCTCTCCATAATCGATTACAAGGCGTTTATGGCCTTTACTTACAAGCGCGCGGACCTCGGCTTGGAGTTCATCATCGGTAAGGGTTCGGCGGACGACCTGTTCGTTCTCGCGGCGGAAGCCGCAGTACTTGCACGAGTTGATGCACTTATTGCCTATGTAGAGAGGAGCGAAGAGCACAATACGGTTGCCGTATATGTCTTTCTTGAGCCGTCGTGCAGCCTCGAACATTTTTTCCTGCAGCCCAAGGTCATTCGTTGAGAGAAGCGCCGCCATCTCCTCCAGCGTAAGACGCTGCATGGCCAGGGACTTTTCGATTATTTCTTCCACCTCAGAAGCCGTTGCCGGCCCTCGGTGCAGCAGTTCTTCGATGTGGGCGGCGGGGATGAAGTCGGTTAGATATTCACTGTTCGGGCGAGGCATCATGGGGTACTCCTGAGATGGAAGTCTTCGACAGAAGAGACCTCACCTGGACTCCCGGGAGTTTGCCCAATTTGCCGGTGAGCGCACTGACGCGCTCAACAGAGGTGTCGGTGACGAGCGTGATGATATTCACGCCGCGCTGTGGATACGGGAGCCCAAACCTTCCGACGATCTCATCGCTGAACTGCGAGAGCAGTTCATTGATTTCATCGACGGGGGCTATCTGCCGTTCCACTATGATGGAGACCGTACCGAGCCTCTTTTCCACCGGACAACTCCCGTGAATCAGATGTGGCCTTGAACGTATGATCTCATGATAACGCATGTTGTCCGGAGGGCAAAGGCTGGGTCCTGTCGCGGGCTGGCCATCCGCGTCGGCCATCCGTAGGTGGCTTGACGAAGGGGCTGCTCGCTGTCGTCTCTCCCGGAAACGCCTAGAATGGCAAGGCGCCTAGAATGGCAAGGACACAACTGGGAGAACGGCTGCGGATAAGATATGAGCAGAGGATGGTCAAGGGTATTTCAATACCTGCCCCTAATAACGCTGGTGGGACTCGCGCTTATCTGGGGATACAGCT
>CAZOJR010000129.1:3711-6273 GCA_964580165.1 uncultured Gaiellales bacterium | reverse complement strand
ATGAATATCGGATATGACCCATCTGAAAGCGGCACAGGCACTATTCGATGACCCGGCCACCGGCGCGCGACAAGGAGACACATGAGCTCATAGAGCGCTTCCGGGCCAAGCGCGAGCGGCGGAAACAGTTACGTCTGCTCTCGGCATGTTTGATCGGAGCGATCATGGTCGCACTGGTTGTCACGGCGGCCGTGCTGGCCGCCCGAGGTCCGTCTAGCCCAGTTGGTGACATAGCCGGCACAACCGGAGACTCCACGGCCAGCGCTACCTCTGCCGCCGTTACGGCTGAGAGCGCGACCACCAGTGGCAATCCGACCGTCACCGGAGATCCGGACGCGGCTGGCGCGAGCCCGGCCACAACCGCCCACATGACCGCCACAACTACCACAATCACAACTACCGCGGCCAGCGCGACTACTACACTCGGCTCAACAACTACCTCACACCCCGCGGCGTCGTCAACCGCCGCTGCGACCCCTACCACAGCCATCCAGCCCGTGGGCAAAGTAGTGGTAATCGATCCTGGACATCAAGCCAATGGTAACTCCGACACCGAGCCGGTCGGCCCTGGGTCAAGCAAGATGAGAGCCAAGGTCAGCAGCGGAACCGCCGGAGTGGCTACTGGTATCCCCGAAAGCGAACTGGTGCTGGCGGTGTCACTCAAATTGCGAGACGCTCTCGAGAACTACGGCATTGAAGTAGTGATGACACGGACCACTCAGAACGTCGACATCTCTAACATTCAGCGCGCCCAGATAGCCAACAAGGCAGGTGCCGACTTGTTCGTACGCATCCACGCCGACGGCTCCGACGAATCTTCAACCAGAGGCATCCACGTGCTGTATCCCGCTTCCGTCAAGGGATGGACCGACGATATCGCGACGGCCTCCAAGCAGGCTGCCACACTCGCTCAACGAGAGCTAATAGCGGCCACGGGCGCAAAAGACCGCGGCATCGATGCCCGCGATGACATGACCGGCTTCAACTGGTCGGACGTCCCCGTGATCCTTCCAGAGATAGGCTTCATGACCAATCCCGATGAAGACCGGCTGCTAGCGACCGCCGCTTACCAGGACAAAATCATCCAGGGGCTCACGAGAGCCATCGTGAGCTTCTTGGGGGTAGACTAGACCATGTTGTTCAGTCCCCAAACCCGAGGAGGTCTCCGGCGTGAGTAAGTTGACCGTGGTTGGCGTAGGATATGTCGGCCTGGTCACCGCCGCGTGTATGGCCGGACTCGGTCACGATGTTGTTGCTATGGACGTTGACGTCGAGAAGGTCCGCACCCTCCGTGAAGGTGGAGTACCCATATACGAACCAGGGCTAAGTGAACTGCTCGCCGCTAACCGTGAACGGATCGAGTTCACTACTGAGCGGACGTATGCCTATCGAGTGGGAGAATTCATCTTCATCTGTGTCGACACTCCTCCCACTCCCTCTGGAGACGCCGACCTCACCCGCATCTGGCAAGCCGTCGACGACCTGCCGCCAGACAAGGGCCGGCATATCCTCGTCACCAAGTCAACCGTCCCCGTCGGCACCGGCTCTCTGGTCCAAGCCGAATTGGCCCAGAGGGGTTATGACCATATAAGCTACGCCTCCAACCCAGAATTCCTCCGAGAGGGTACGGCCATAGACGACTTCATGTGCGCCGACCGTGTGGTGGTAGGCGCGGACAACCCCGATATCGCAGCCCAGGTGGCCGGACTATACGAGAGCCTCGACCGGCCCATGCTAGTTACCGATGTGGCGTCCGCTGAGATGATCAAGTATGCGTCGAACGCCTTCCTTGCCACCAAGATAAGCTTCATCAACGAGATAGCCAATGTTTGCGAAGCCACCGGTGCCGACGTCGATATCGTCGCTCGAGGAATGGGCATGGACCGCCGCATCGGGCCGCACTTCCTGCAGGCCGGCATCGGCTATGGGGGCAGCTGTTTCCCCAAAGACGTCTCTGCCCTCAAGCAGATTGCAGGCAATTCCGGCTATCACTTCCAGCTCCTAAGCGCCGTGATCGAGGTTAACGAACTCCAGAAACGTCGGGTGATCGGCAAGCTCAAGCGCCATCTGGGAGACGAGCTGCGTGGAAAACGCATCACCCTGCTCGGCCTTGCCTTCAAGCCGAACACCGATGACATACGCCAAGCATCGTCTATTGTTCTTGCCGGTCGTTTGATGGCCGAGGGGGCTCACGTCGCCGGCTACGATCCCATCGCCATGGATAACATGCGCGCCGTCATTCCCAACATGAGCTACAAGGCTTCGGCCATGGCAGCACTCGAGGGGGCCGATGCCTGCGTGCTGGTGACTGAGTGGAGCGAGTTCCTGAGTTTGGACTGGACTCTTGCCAAGCAGAGAATGGCTCGGCCTATCGTGATAGACGGGCGCAATGCCTTGGATGGAGAGAGGCTCGCCAGGCTAGGCTTCACATACGAAGGAATTGGGACCAGGCTGAAGCGAACCTAGACAGCAGAGTCGCACAGTGTGTCTATGGTATTCGAGTTCTGCCGTCCATATGTAGTCATGGCTTGATTATTTAGTATAGCCTCAGATGTGCAATCG
>CAZOJR010000129.1:0-3701 GCA_964580165.1 uncultured Gaiellales bacterium | reverse complement strand
ACACACAGTGAATAGGATTCTGTATATGATCAAGCGCACAGCCTCTTAATATCCGGATACGATTGCCGATATATGAACGCAATAAGGCAAATGAGTGTTATTATTGATTTGTGCTGGTTGTCTGCACCTGAAAGCGAGGGTAACTATGGCTAAAGATAAGGGATTCCAACTCATCCCTCGACGCGTTCCTGTTCGGCAACGGTCTAGCTTTTACAAGGAGATAGTGGACGAATTCCTTGCAAGCAAAGAAGCGAGTGTCGAAATAGCCGGTACCGATCGCAAACCAGCCACTCTGGTACAGGGATTGCGGAAGGTGCTCCAGTCCGACGGCATCAAGGAAATCAAGGTAGTCCAGCGCCTGCAAGAGGTATACCTGATCAAGAGCTGACCGGTGTGAGGATGCGGCTCGATGGTGCCGGATCTAGCCCGTAGTCGGACGTATAAAACGAGGGCGCTCTTCTCGGAGCACCCTCGTTTTATCTTTCCTCAGATCGTGCCGGCTCCTGCTACCGGCAACTCTATTGCTGCCGCGAGCTGCCCGGCTACCGTTTGCCCTTAGCGATCTCTTCAGTATTGTCCTGAATGCGGAAGAAGACTATGAAGATCTCCAGCATCACCCTGGCATACAGCAACATAAGGAAGCTGTAGATCAGTCCGCCTATCAAGAAGAGAACTCCTGCTCCCGGGGACGCCGCGAAACCGAATATGACGCCCCCCAAGAAGCCGAGCCCGATCACCACAATTGAAATAATGAACAAGACCTTGATAATGCTTGGGGTGATGAACTCCTGGAACGAGAAATCAAAGAGACGTCCAAAGAAGCCCTTGCTTCCCGAATACTGATGATTGGGCGGTCCGTAGCCCGGAGGCGGGGGACTGTACTGCTGCTGCGCATATGGCGGAGGAGTCATAGGAGGAGGTGGAGCGCTCGGACGCGCTTCGCTGAAGGCAGCACTCCCGGCACCAGCTGCCATACCGGCTGCCGTCGCCGCACCGGCAGTAGTCCCAACTCCGGGTGCAGCCGTGCCCGCGGGGGCGTAAGCCGCCGGCATCCGGGTGCCGCACTTCTCGCAGAATTCCCCCGACGTTTGAGTATTGCCACAGTTGGCGCATGTCTTCACGGCATCGGTCATGGCACCCTCCTCTTGCATCCATTGACGTTTACAAGGTACGTGGCTTCGGGAACGCTGTCAATGCTCGAAGGGAACTCCGGCACACCCAACAGTAGGACCGGTTTACGACAATATGAGCGGACAGGTTGCTCAACTGAAACCTTTAGCCGCTGGCAGTGATTGCCGATATCACATACACTGTGTGTTGAGTCATGTGCAGTGTTCAAACATGATTTTGACTGTCAGACGAGTTTACTCGCCGATGAGAGTGCCAATCACCGGCGACCAGGTACGGCGAGCCTGGCGGATACAGTCACCGGGGCGAAGGATATAGATGGGGACCAGACTCCTAACCACACCACGACTGAGCCAGCTGCTATACGCATGCCTGGACATTGCTTTGATCCTGGTTTCGTACTGCCTCGTCTTGAATTTCCGATACGGCCAGGATCTCGCCGACTGGCGGTCCTGTACCACCGGTTTCATCATCTTTGCCGGGATGGCGATTGTTGTTCACGTACTCGTCAATTGGTTCACCAGCGTGTATTCGATCGTGGCCCGTTATATGAGTCTGACTCAAGCGGTCAGGGTGGGACAGGCGGGCGTTATCGCCGTCGCGATCTTGTTCATCCTGGTCGCGGCTTGGCCCCTATATACAGGGCAACCCAGTTATCTCATCCCGCGCTCGGTCGTAGTGGGCGGGGGTATCGTCGCCATCATATTCATGATCAGCGCCCGCTTCATGCGAAGGATATTCTTTGAGATCACACAACGACCGGAGCAATCGACAGAACGACTGCTCTTGGTGGGCGCCGGACAGGCCGCCGACATGCTGCTCAGGGAGATCAAGCGCACCCCGTCCCTCAACATAACGGTCGTAGGGCTCGTCGATGACCGGCCTGGTCTACAGAACATGACCCTTCAGGGCTACCCGGTGCTCGGCCGTGTGGCCGACACCCCTGCCATAGCCCAGAAGGTTGAGGCGACACAGATCATCGTGGCGATACCCTCGGCCACCGCGGAGGAGATCGTCTCCATCCATCGCACGTGTAAACCGGCCGGTCTGCCTATGAAGGTCCTTCCCAGCCTGGCTGAACTGGTCTCCGGCAGAGTAAGCCTGCGTGATGCCAGAGACCTGGACATCAGGGATCTTCTCGGACGGCCGTGTATCGAGACCGATGTGGGTTCCATCTCGGAGTGTATCCAGGGGAGCACCGTGCTTGTGACAGGGGGAGGAGGCTCGATTGGATCGGAGCTGTGCCGTCAGATCGCACACTTTGAGCCTCGACGGCTGGTGATCATTGATCATGACGAGTCGTCTCTTTACAGCCTGCACGAGTGCCTGCAAAACATCGGCTTTACTCGATATGTTCTTTACCCTGCCAACATTCTCCACCAACAGAAGCTGGAGAAGATCTTCGCTCTGCATCGTCCCCACCTTGTCTTTCATGCAGCGGCGTACAAGCACGTACCATTAATGGAGTTGAGCCCGGACGAGGCCGTCCTCAATAATGTCAAAGGCACGTACTGTGTGGCGGAGATGGCGGGTCGCTACGGCGTGGAACGCCTTGTAAATATCTCCACCGACAAGGCCGTCGAACCATGCAATGTCATGGGTGCCACAAAGCGGGCCGGCGAACTGATAGTGCGCATGCTCGCCAAGCGATACCCCCGGACGTTATTCGCGTCTGTGCGGTTTGGCAATGTTCTCGGCAGCCAGGGCAGTGTAATCCCGATATTCAAGAGTCAGATCGAGGGCGGTGGTCCCTTGGTGATAACCCATCCTGCCATGACCCGATATTTCATGCTCATCGAAGAGGCGGTCCAGCTGGTGCTGCAGGCAGTCGTGTTGATCGACCAGGATGAGTTCAACGAACAACACAGCCTCGACACTTTCATTCTCGAGATGGGCAATCCCGTATCGATTGTGGACCTGGCTCAAAGAATGATCGATTTCTATTGGAAAGACAATTCCCATTCGCTCGGTGTGGAATTCTCCGGGCTCAGGCCTGGCGAGAAGCTCGAGGAGCATTTGATCTATGAATACGAAACTACGGTGGTCACCAGACATCCGCTCGTCAAGCGAGTATATGCCAAAGCCGGCCTTCGCTCGAGCAATGGCCATGGCAGCGATTTTCAGAGGTTGCTGGACAATCTGATAGAACTCGCAGAGAACCGCACCGACCGGCGTGCGATCATCAACGCCTTGATGGCCTGCGTGCCCGACTATGAAGCTCAGGAGAGACGATCACCCGCAAGGGATGCGGTTTTAGCCCAGAAATCCTAGTCAGGACTGCCCTGAGAGTCCTACGTTTCTTGGCGGCTGATTACCGGAAGACCACTCGCTTGGATGCACTCGTACTTCTGCGCATCGACAATATCTGCCCACACCATCTCGTGAACAAGATCCGAAAAAGACACCAGGGGGCTCCAACCCAGACGTTCACGAGCCTTCGAAGAGTCTCCGAGCAGACTCATGACTTCTGTGGGCCGGAAATAGCGGGGATCGACCCTGAGTAGAATTCGGCCTGGTTCCAGGAAGGGACGAGTAGGTTTGCCAACCGAAGATGCATATCCGTTGCGTGTTTT
>CAZOJR010000128.1:1972-6299 GCA_964580165.1 uncultured Gaiellales bacterium | reverse complement strand
GCTACGCTGCTGATACGCTACGTGACAGACGATGAGGCAGAGTGGACCGATCAGCCGTGTTCTTGCGGACGTCCCGGCTGGAGACTCGTGAATGTCACAGGCCATCGAACACAGGAATACTTGGTCTCTGCCACCGGTGGCTTGATTCCAATGACGACTTTGCATGGCATGCACGCGCAGTTTTTCACTGCTGTGTCCGAGTTTCAGTTCTACCAGGATACTGCGGGTCTGGTGGAGTATCAGTATGTTCCGGCTCAAGGTTGGAGTGACGATTCGGCCGCGAAGATACACGAAGAGCTCGTGCGTCGCTTTCGAGGATTGGCAGATGTCCGTATGGTTCAGATGCATGCTATCGCGCGAACTGAGTCCGGCAAACGACGGTTTGTAGATCAGCGTCTGTCCGGATACGGCGAGGGAGGGCTTCACCTAGATCACGGCGGACGAGAATGATCCAACATCTTCGAGTTGTTTCAATTGGCGTGGCTGATTCCCAAATGCTGAGAAGAGTAATCCACAACTATGGACGAGGCAGTTCGTGAAACAAGTCGCGCAAGATCTCAAGTCGGGCCAGGTCCGCGTCGTCGATGCCCCCAAGCCGGCCCTCCAGCCCCACGGCGTCCTGGTACGTACATCCCATTCCATAATCAGTGCCGGTACCGAGCGCTCCAAAGTGCAACTCGGCCAGAGCAGCATGCTGGGCAAGGCCCGCAAGCGGCCCGACGACGTGCGCAAAGTGCTCGCCAAGGTCAAGCGGGATGGCCTGCTCAACACCTACAAGATGGTGACCGAGCGCCTGGCAGAAGCTTCTCCCCTGGGTTACAGCGCCGCCGGGTTGGTGGAGGCCATCGGTGAGCTGACTTCGGGACTTGCCCCCGGTGACCGGGTTGCCTGCGCGGGAGCCGGCTACGCCAACCACGCTGAATACCTCTATGTGCCGGGGAATCTGTGCGTGCGCATCCCCGATGAGGTGTCCTTTGAGGATGCCGCTTACGCGACCATCGGGGCGATTGCGCTGCAGGGTTTCAGGCAATCCTCCGCCGTCCTGGGTGACCGGGTCGCTGTCATCGGTCTCGGGTTGCTCGGGCTCCTCACCATTCAGATCGCCCGCGCGGCCGGATGCCAGGTTATCGGCTTCGACCTTGACCAATCGAGGGTCGACCTAGCGAGAGCATGCGGAGCCGAATCGGCCGGGGTACTTGGCCGGGACGATCCGGAGACCATGACCGCGGTGTTCACCACTGGCTTGGGCGCCGATGCGGTAGTAATCACCGCCAGCACGCCCAGCAACGAACCACTCGAGCTGGCAGGACGTCTCGCGCGCGATCGGGCCACGGTGGTGGTGGTCGGCGACGTGGGCCTGAGCTTCTCCCGAGGAGCCTACTACGAGAAAGAACTGAGCCTCAAGATGTCCCGTTCCTATGGGCCGGGACGCTATGATCCCTCGTTCGAGGAGTTCGGCCAAGACTATCCTGAAGGCTACGTCCACTGGACCGAGCGCCGGAACATGGAGGAGTTTCTGCGCTTGGTAGGAACGAAGCAGACCGATCTCAGCAGGATCACGACGCACCGTTTCTCCGTGGACAGAGCTCCAGAGGCCTACGAATTGGTCACCGGTAAGAGCGTCGAGCCGTTCATCGGGGTGGTTTTGGAGTACCCCGGGAGGCCGGAGGGGACGGCGCCGGCCGCGGCGAAGCCTGCGCCGGCGGCGGCCGGGCGTGACGGCGTGGGCATCGGTTTGATAGGGGCCGGCAACTTCGTCACCGCCACACTCCTGCCCGCTCTGAAGAGTCAGCATGGGGTGTCACTGGTTGCAGTCAGTACCGCCGGGGGCCTGAGTGCCCAAGACATGGTGGAAAGACACGGGTTCGGTTTCGCAGCGGATTCCCCCGAACAGATACTGGCCAACACTTCCGTCAACGCAGTCATCACTGGCACCCGGCACGACAGCCACGCCGAACTGGTGATCAAGGCGCTGCAGGCGGGGAAGACGGTGTTCGTCGAGAAACCGCTCGCGGTTACCCGAGACGAGCTGGACGCGGTTGTGCAGGCCTGGCAGGCTTCGAGCGCCGACGTGATGGTTGGCTTCAATCGCCGCTTCGCCCCACTCACTCAATCGGTCAAAGAACGGCTTGCCAGGCTGGAAGCGCCCCCGGTTATCCAGTGCCGGGTGAACGCCGGCGCCATTCCCAATGAGCATTGGACCCAGACCCTCGAGCAAGGCGGCGGCCGGATTGTCGGAGAGATGTGCCATTTCGTCGACCTGGCCGCTTATCTGGCCGGTGCGCCTCCGGCCAGGGTTCATGCGTTCGCACTGAGTAACGGCAAGTCTCCCGCTCTTCAGGACTCGCTGGTGGCTATGTTCACCTTCGGCAACGGTGCGGTCGCCTCTGTCACCTACGTAGCCGAGGGCGACACGGCTTATCCCAAAGAGCTCGTGGAAGTCTTCTGTGGCGGGCAGGTGATGGTCATCGACGATTTCCGCTTAGGCGTGTTCACCAGCGCTGGTAAGACCGCTCGCACCAAGTCGGGCCATGCCGATAAAGGCCACAAGCGAGAGATGGAGGAGTTCATCCAACTGGTACGGGGCAGACCATCGAGCATCCTTACCTTCCCCGAGGCTGCGCAATCGACTGCGGCGACACTCTGCGTCATCGAGTCACTCACAACCGGGCAGGCAGTCGAGGTCCCTACGGTAGCAGTGGCTGGAAGATGAAGGGTCTCGACCCCTACGATGCCCTGGCCGGCACGCGGGTGCCGAGCTGGATGCGCTCGCGACCCCGTGCTCGCCAGATTCTCATCCAGCTGCGAAAGCGCACCCCGGTGAACCTCGCCCCTCTACTGGGGGTCAAGCCATGCCTCATCGCCAAAGCGCTGGGCTGCTTCTTGAACGCCGAGGCGAGATACCAGGTGGCAGAGGGAACGTCTCTCACCCAGCGCCGCGAGACGGCACGGGATATTGTCAAATCCATGTGCGAAGCAGCCGGGAACTGCGGCGGGGGAGCCTGGGGATACGAATTCGACGTGCAGACGCGCTGGGCATACTACGCGGCCGGCTCCCCGAATCTCATTGCCACGTTCTTCGTCGGCCGCGCCCTCGCGGAGGCGGGGGCATCATTCGGCCTGGAAGAGTGGACGTATGGCGGCCAGGCGGCGGCCGAATACCTGGCGACGGCGCTGGTGCGGCGTGTCAATGGGGGCGGGCCGTTCTATGCTTACACCCCGGATAGCCCACGGCTTGTTCACAACGCGAATCTGCTTGGCGCAGGATTGTGCGCCGTGATGGACAAAACAACCGGGGTGCATGAATGGAAGAGTACTGCTTTGGAGTCAACGGCTACTACACTGGCCGCACAACGCCCCGATGGATCGTGGCCATACGGCGAGGGGGGCGGACTGGCTTGGTCGGACAACTTCCACACCGCCTACAACCTCGATGGACTTCTTCTGGTGTGGATCGCTACCGGAGATCCTGCAGTGAGAGACGGTCTCGAGAGGGGCCTCACCCACTGGACACGAGACTTCTTCGGACCGTCGGGAGAGCCCAAGTACTATCCCCACCGGCCGTTCCCCTACGACATCCACAGTGCAGCGACCGCGGTGGATGTGGCGGCCCGTTTGGCCACCTGGGGATTCCCCACGGCTGAACTTGCCCGCCGGGTGGCAGCTTGGACCCGGGCGAACCTGGTCGACCCGCGCACGGGCAAGACCTACTTCCAGAAGCATCGCCATTACGTCGACAAGCGCAATTTCATTCGCTGGGGCGAAGCACACTGGGCTCTGGCTCAGTCGTCCCTCGCGCTGCTCGAGGCAGACAAGCGTTCCCCATTGGAGACGACTGTGGAGGCACACCCGTGACGGATCGAAGAGTTCAGTTTCTCGACGTACCCCTTGATCTGCTGACCATGGACGAGACCGTCCGGGAGTGCCGGGAACTGATCGAAGCAGGGCGGCCGGCGCAGCACGTGGTCATCAACGCCGGCAAGGTGGTGATGATGCAGGATGTGCCTGGTCTGAAAGAGGTCATACGCGGTTGCGCGGTGGTCAATGCCGATGGCCAGTCGGTGGTGTGGGCGGGGCGCTTCCTCGGGCTGCCCGTACCAGAGCGGGTAGCCGGCATCGATCTCATGGAACGTCTACTCGGCCTTGCGGAGATCGAGGGTTACCCGGTGTTTTTCCTTGGCGCAACGCAAGAGGTCCTCGATATCTTCACTGCCGCCGTGACGTCCCGCTTCCCCCGGCTGGTCGTCGCTGGCAGGCGGAATGGTTACTTCGACGACGATGCTGAAGTGGCCCGTCTCAATGACGACTTCCTGTGCAGCCGCGAGAC
>CAZOJR010000128.1:615-1962 GCA_964580165.1 uncultured Gaiellales bacterium | reverse complement strand
CCGGCAGATCCACGACTCCGGCACCCGGTTGTTACTGGTGGGGATCTCGAGTCCACGCAAGGAGTTCCTGCTGGCCCATAACCTCAACGCCATGGGCCCGCTTCTGGCGGTCGGGGTGGGCGGCAGTTTCGACATCTGGGCCGGAAAGACGAAGCGCGCTCCGGAATGGATGCAGAAAGCCGGCCTGGAATGGTTCTACCGGTTTATGCAGGAACCCGGACGCATGTGGAAGAGATACCTGGTGGGGAATTCCCGCTTTATCTGGTTGGTGTTTCGAAAACGGATGCAGGAGCGCCGCGAGTGATGACTGACACGACCATCAAACTACTCCACGTGGTTGGTACCCGCCCCAATTTCATGAAGGCAGCGGCGGTTACCGCGGCTGTCGATCGCTGGAACCAAGCCGTCTCCGGCAAAGGCGCTCCATACCGACCCCGTTTTCATCAGGTACTGGTGCATACCGGCCAGCACTACGATGAGAAGATGAGCCGCGTGTTCTTCGACGATCTCGGCTTGCCCTGTCCCGATCACTATCTTGAAGTCGGTTCTGGAAGCCACGCGGAACAGACTGCCAAGATCATGGTTGCCTTGGAGCCCGTGCTTGCGGAGGAGCAGCCTGACCTGGTGATGGTGGTGGGCGACGTCAATTCCACGCTTGCCGCCGCGCTGGTCGCCGCGAAGATGGGCATCTCCGTGGCCCACGTGGAAGCAGGCCTACGCAGTCGCGACCGCACCATGCCCGAGGAACTCAACCGCCTGGTGGTCGATCAGCTCTCCGACCTGCTCTTCACCACATCGAGAGACGCTGACGCCAACCTTGCTGCCGAAGGCATACCGGCAGACCGGATCCATTTCGTGGGCAACACTATGATCGACACACTGATGAGCCACTTGCCCCACGCCCTCGAGAGCTCAGTGCTGGAAAGATTCGGCGTGACTCGAGGCAATTATGCCGTGGTCACTCTCCACCGCCCCTCCAACGTCGATGGACGGGAGGGCCTGCAGCGGCTGGTGCTGACCCTTGCCCACGTGGCCCGCAAGATCCCGGTGGTCTTTCCCATCCATGCCCGCACCCATGCCAGACTCGCCGAATTCGGCCTCGACGCCTTGCTCCGGGACGGCGTGCCCATCATGCTCTCGGATCCACTAGGATATCTCGACTTTCTCGGTCTCATGGCCGGAGCCCGTTTCGTGCTTACCGATTCCGGAGGGATACAAGAAGAGACCACGGTGCTGAATATCTCCTGCTTGACCCTGCGGAAAAATACTGAGCGGCCGGTGACAATCACCGAGGGAACCAACCGCCTCGTGGATCCGGAGGATATCAACGCTATCGTGGCGGCGGTG
>CAZOJR010000128.1:0-605 GCA_964580165.1 uncultured Gaiellales bacterium | reverse complement strand
AGACCCTCTCCGGTCCTCTTGCGACCGCGCCCGGTCCGGAGCTATGGGATGGTCACGCCGGCGATCGCATCGTGCAGGTGGTTGCTGACCGAGCTGCGGTGCGATCTTTTGATGCTTTTTCTACCATTAGAGTATAGAATTGCACACATACAGCAATTCGATCTGTTGTCTCGCCTATCTCTCTGTGTCAAAGGACAGTTCAAACAAGGGCATAAACGGGGGGAAACGCCATGGAAGGCGCTACTACCTGGCCTTTGGGCCAAACGGAGTTGGCATCTGCACACCATTTGCCGAAGCTACGGTACTGGCTGGCTACGGCAGATGGGTTTGCGGCTGTTGTAGCCGCCATCGTTCCTTCCCTGGTGCTTCTGTGGCGCGGCGGGTTGGGTGATCACCTTCTCGTTGTCAATGTGGTTGCTCCGACTCTGGTCATCTTGCTGACCCTTGTCATTGCCGCGGTTTCGGGCCAGTATTCCGATCAGCGTCGCTTGTCCCGCCTGCACGACGTCGGAACGCTCGCGAAGGCTCTCGTCATTGCCTTTATGGTGGTCACGTTCCTCATCTACCTCACCACGGGTTTCTTGGCCGGAAGCACGACTCCCTCG
>CAZOJR010000127.1:4994-6361 GCA_964580165.1 uncultured Gaiellales bacterium | reverse complement strand
CGTCCACTTGTAGTACTCGGGCCGGCAGGTAGCAACTTCACGCGTCCAGTCGATGGCTATGCCCAGGCGACGAAGTTGCCGGTTGATAGTCGAGATGGCTTCTTCGGTGAACTTGGCCGGGGGCTCCCCCGTCTTGATGGCCATATTCTCCGAGTTAAGACCAAAGGCATCGTATCCCATGGGATGCAGCACACGCTGTCCCTGATGACGCCGGAACCTCGCGATCACATCTCCCATCGTGTAATTCTTGACGTGGCCCATATGGGCGCTACCCGACGGGTATGGGAACATCTCGAGAACATAGGTGGCATCCGATCCCTTGCCTTGCGAGTGCGCGCCACCCTCCGGGTTAGATACTACGAAAGTCTGTTGCTCTTCCCAGATCTTCTGCCATTTGGTCTCGATCTGCTCGGGATCGTACTTGCGTGCCATCCGGTGTCCTTCCCCTGTCTCCCTCATAACCCGAGTCCCGGCCGGCAAACCCGGCCCCAGGTGATGTATGCGATCACCCATTATTCCAGTAGGGCTCACCCGGTGCCAAGGCCGGTAATTGCAGCCACCAACGTCACCGGATATCGCGACGTCAAGCCCTGCCCCAGAGGCTGGCGACTATGCTCACAAAGCCTGAACTACCCCTCGCGCCGGGACGCTATCAGTATGTGGCCAAGCTTGGCAGCCAGGTGACCAGTACCGGAAAAATCATAAGTAGTATGGCCAAGATGATCATCCCGATCAGGAAGAAACTCGCGCCCTTGAATATCTGCCCCATGGGGACATCAGGCGCGACGCCTTTGATGATGTACACATTGATACCCACCGGCGGGGTGATCACTCCCATCTCCACTACAAGGACAATGATGACTCCGAACCATATAGGATCAAAACCCAAGCGCATGACAGTCGGATAGAGAATCGGAACCGTCAGCGTCACCATCGCGAGCGAGTCCATGAAGCATCCGGCAACCAGATACATCGCGAGAATAAGCACCATCACGACCCAAGCCGGAACCGGCAGACCGCCCAGGAAATCGGAGGCGGCTCCTGGTATGCCCGTAACCGCCATGAAGTGGCCAAACACCGTGGCCCCAGCCACAATGGTCATTATCATCGCCGTGATGAGCAGCGTGTCCTTGACCGCTAGCCAAAATTTGCGCAGGTTCAGGCTTCTCCTGGACAGTCCGATCGCGATGGCTGCGGCCGTTCCCACGCCTGCGGCCTGTGTAGGACTGAAGAGACCGGCGAACAAGCCGCCAAGCACCACCGCGAAGAGAAACACCATCTCCAAGAGGCCGGTAACGCCCATCAGTTTCTGCTTCAGGCTGGTGGTGCCCCCCGATGGAGCCGATGTCGGATTGAACGCGGTCCAC
>CAZOJR010000127.1:0-4984 GCA_964580165.1 uncultured Gaiellales bacterium | reverse complement strand
GTAGACCACCAGACAGAACAAGAAGGCCAGGATAAGACCAGGAACAACCCCCGCGATGAACAGCTTGCCGATCGACTGCTCGGACAGGATTCCATAGATGATGAAGATGGTACTCGGCGGGATCATGACCCCTAAGCTTCCGGCCGCAGCCATGCAGCCACAGGCCAGACCGGGATCGTAACCATGGCGCCTCATCTCCGGTATCGCTACCTTCCCCATCGCGGCGGCCGTAGCGCTGGTCGAGCCACAAATGGCCGAAAACCCAGCGGTCGCGACTACCGTAGCCAGGGCCAGTCCACCTCGCAGCCTGCCGAACAAGGTGTACGCAGCATCGTAGAGCCTCCCGCTCATTCCGGCATAGAAGGCCACCGAACCCATGAACACAAACATCGGGATGACCGTCAGATTGTAGCTTGACCAGGTGTCCCAGAAATCACGCGCCAGTATTCCCAGCCCGGCCTCGGGGCCTTTGACTATCATGAACCCAATAGTGCCGACGAAGGCCATGGTGAAGGCCACGGGCATGCCCAGCAAAAAGATCACCACAAGCACGACGATGCCTATGATCCCGACTGTTACCGGGTCCATTTCGCGGCCATCCTCGCGATCGCTTTGACAAGATCCACAGTAAGTGTCAAGAAGGTGACCATGAAACAGCCGGCCATCGCATAGACAAACGGATAGAAGGGAATCTTCTGCGTCATGGAGACTTCGCTCGTGGCGCTCAACTTGGCGGCATATTTGACGCTGTAGTAGGACATCAAACCAAACAGGCACACACTGAAGAATGTCATGAGCACATCGATTGCCAGCTTGACCCGCCTGGGAAACTGGTCCACGATGAAATCGACCGCGACATGTCCGCGCAGAACTTGCGTGTATCCCACGGCAAACGCTACAGCGATCACCGCCAAGAACGAGACGATCTCAATGCCTCCCGGCACCGGGTGCGAAAGCACCTTGATCCCAACAACATCGGCCACAATGAGCACCAGCATCGCAACGAGCCCGATGCCAGCTATCGCGAACAAGATCTTGGTCAGGAGGGCTATGCACCGGTCCGCCTTTTCCAGGATGCCCAAAACATGCCCGGTCCGGCGGACCGGCAGGGGCTCCTGATTGGGGGACAGCCTCTCCACAAAACCTCCTTGTACCGGCTAGCGGTGCCCCAGCGCGGCATGGAGGCGGGGCGCGCGCCCCGCCTCCATGCCGCGCGGTCTAGGCTGCCGCTGACAAATCAGCACGCTGTGCCTATGTCTTCTTGTATTACCCTACTGTGCCGATGGTGACTTGATGTTTTCTTTGACCCAAGCGGAGCATTCCTCTTCAGACACCGCTTCAGTCGTCCACTCTTCAATCTTGCCGGTTACGAACCCCTCGTAATCGTCTGCAAACCCGGCATCCTTGAGAGCTGCCAACTTCTCGTCGATCATCGGGCGGACCGCAGCCTTCCAAGCCGCGGATTCTTCATCAGACAGGTCAATGACCTCGCGACCCTGCTGCTCGTTGAAGAATACCATGGCATCATAGTCATAGGCCGCCCCCACCTTCGCCCAGGACTCGATGCTCTCTTGAGTAACGTCGTTGAATACCTGCTGGATATCGGCAGGAAGCTCATCCCACTTGTCCTTGTTCATAACCATATACATGGACGTGATCGAGCCGATCGAAAAACACTGGGTTACATACTTCACAACTTCGGCCTGCTTCCAACCCAGTAGCACCTCACGGGGGGCAATGCTTCCATCGATAACCCCCTTGGACATCAGCTCGTAGGCTTCGTTCTGAGCCGCCGCGTAGCCCTCGGCTCCCAGGAGTCCGGCGATAGTGGCGCCCACACCGGTCGAACGGATTACCAGCCCTTCCACATCCGCCAAGGCGCGCACGGGCTCACCAGTGCTGAACAACACCTGTGGACCTGTGCCGTAGAAGCAAAAGACATGCACGTCGTCGAACTCGGCCGGTTTGAACTGGTTATAGAAGTCGTTCACCACCATCGTGCTGGTATAACCATCGGGATACCCGAGCGGGTAGTCCAAGAGTTCCATGACGGGAAATACTCCCGGCGTATAGGCCAAGCATGAAAAACCAACATCAGAGATTCCGGTCACAACACCGTCATAGACCTTATTTGCCGCGGTCAGCGACGCTCCAGGTAGGTACTCGAACTTCACAGCGCCGTTGGTGCGCTTCGTGATCTCGGCCTGCCACATCTCCCCCACAATAGCGATGTTGTTCGTCGCCGGGAAGAATGTGTTGAAGGTGAACACCCACGTCCCCTCTGCATACGCCGACGTAGTATCTGTGGTCTCACCGGCGGGAGTAGTTGTGGTGTCTTCGCCCCCGGTGGCAGTACTAGTGGGTGCGGCAGTCGTGGTGGTCTCGTCGCTCCCTCCGCAGGCAACCACTCCCATTGTCAGAGCGAGCAACAGAACCAACCCCCATGCGACAGCCTTCCTCATCGTACGCCCCCCCTTCTGTATTCTTCGGTGTTCCCCGCGGGCACACCACGTTGCTTGGTAGTTGGGTACATGGTACGACTCTATCAAATCACGCACCGTCTTTGTCAACCTTGCCAGCCGCGTCTCCCGCCCCTAGTATGAGAGCATGTCGATTCTAGATGTGTTCATACGTATCCTTGTAGCTGCGGTGCTCGGAGGAGTCATCGGGATCGAGCGCGAGATCAGGGAGCATACGGCCGGGTTCAGGACTCATATCCTGGTCGCGGTGGGAGCAGCCGCTTTCACCCTGGCTTCTTCATATGGTCTCGAGGGAACAGATTTCGACCCCAATCGCATTGCCGCCCAGGTGGTCACCGGGATAGGGTTCTTGGGGGCCGGAACTATCATCCGCTACGGTGTGACGGTGCGTGGCCTGACAACTGCGGCCAGCCTCTGGACCGTGGCCGCTGTGGGACTCCTGGCCGCCCAGGGGTTTTTCCCAGCGGCGTTAATCACCGTGGCCCTGGTGATGGTCAGCTTATACCTCCTGCGCCTGATCGAAGATCATATCCTCTACCGGCTGGCCGGCACGCCCATGAGCATACGGGTACAGTTTCACTGTGCCGGATACGCGCCGCTGGCCCAACTGTTCGCCGTTCTACAGGCAGCTCGTGTAACGGTCAAAGAGATGGCTGTCGAGGCGGGCGAAGATGATCGCGATACCGTCCATCTTTTTCTCAGACTGCCTCGCAACCTGGACCCCACCAAGCTCATGGCCTTAATAGCCGGTACAGATGCAGTCCTGTCAGTCAAAATGGACTGAGAACTCGTCAATTAAGCTCCGCCGCTTTTGAAACGAATTCTAGGAGCGATCGGCGTCGACCGGGCGCAACCGGGCCAGCTCGCGGGCCAGGTCTTTGATCTCGTCGCGCAGTTTGGCAGCATACTCGAAGCGTAACTCCTCGGCGGCGGCAAACATCTCCTCCTCCAGCGTAGCCATGAGCCGCTCCAACTCTTCGATCGACATCTCCTCACCCCGCGCAGTCTTGCGCCTTTCCTTGTAAGGTACAGCGGAGCTGATGCCTAGGAGCTCGGCAATATCAGACACCCCTTTGACGATGGTCTGCGGCACGATGCCGTGTTCCTCGTTGAAGGCCAATTGAGCGGCCCGCCGTCGATTGGTCTCAGAAATAGCCCTATCCATTGCCGTCGTGCGCTTATCGGCATACATGATGACCGTGCCCTCCACGTTGCGGGCCGCCCGGCCGATTGTTTGGATCAGAGCTGTCTCACCCCTGAGGAAACCCTCCTTGTCGGCGTCGAGGATAGCTACGAGCGTTACCTCGGGCAGATCGAGCCCCTCGCGCAACAGGTTGATCCCTATCAGGACGTCCACCTCGCCAAGGCGTAGTTCGCGCACCACTTTGATACGTTCGATGGTATCCACCTCAGAGTGCAGGTAACGCACGCGGAATCCCATCTCCAGCAGGTAGTCCGTCAGGTCTTCGGCCATCTTCTTGGTCAGAGTGGTGACCAGGGTGCGCTGACCCCTGTCCACGCGGGCCCGGATCTCGTTCATGAGATCGTCGATCTGATGCTTGGTGGGCCGTACCTCCACACGGGGATCGATCAAACCGGTGGGACGAACCAGTTGCTCAACCACTTGAGTAGACACGGAGGTCTCCCACTCTCCCGGCGTGGCCGAGACGAATACTATCTGCGGCACCCGCTCGATGAACTCATCGAAGCGGAGCGGCCGGTTGTCCAGCGCCGACGGCAAACGAAAACCGTGCTCCACCAACATGGTCTTACGGCTGCGGTCCCCTTCGTACATGCCGTGGAGTTGCGGAACGGTCATATGTGACTCGTCTATGAACACCAGGAAGTCCTTGGGAAAGAAGTCAAGAAGTGTGTACGGAGGCTCTCCAGGTCTGCGACCCGACAGGATGCGCGAATAGTTCTCGATGCCGTTGCAGTAGCCCAACTCGCGCAGCATCTCCATGTCGTACTGGGTGCGCTGCCGCAGGCGAAACGCCTCCAACTGCTTGCCTTGAACCTCGAGCTCCGACACCCGCAGCTCCAGCTCATTGGCAATCTCCGTCAGGGCGCGCTCCACAGCGTCCTCCGACGTGACGAAGTGAGTGGCCGGATAGATGGCGACGGCCGGCAGATGAGCCACGATTTCCTGGGTCAAGGGATCGACCTTGACGATCTCCTCCACCTGGTCGCCCCACAAGCTCACCCGCACCGCGTAGTCTTCATAGGCGGGCCAGACTTCAAAACTGTCGCCCCGTACCCGGAACTTACCCCGCGCGAAACCGATGTCATTACGCTCGTAGTGGATCTTGACCAGCTTGGCGAACACCTCGTCACGGCTGATGTCGTCGCCCTGCCTGATGAGCGCCGTCTGTCCCAGGTACTCCTGCGGCGATCCCAGCCCGTAGATGCACGAGACCGAAGCCACGATAACAACGTCGTTCCGCATGAGCAAATTGGAGGTGGCCGCGTGACGGAGCCGGTCTATCTCCTGGTTGATGGAGGAA
>CAZOJR010000126.1:0-6372 GCA_964580165.1 uncultured Gaiellales bacterium | reverse complement strand
CTTCGGCATCCGGCCCTGAGCCAGTTGCTGCTCTTTGCGCTCATCAAGCAACTCCTGGGGGCAGAAGCAGGGATACGCCCACCCATTGGCCAGCAACTGCTCCGCCGCCGCCTCGTACAGGTGAGTTCGCTCGCTCTGCCTATAGGGACCGTATGCGCCCCCCACATCGGGACCCTCGTCGGCCCGCAGACCCAACCAACTCAGATCGTTGATGATGCTGACATCGTGCGCGCTTGTCGAGCGTTTGAGATCGGTATCTTCGATGCGCAGCACCATGGTGCCTCTGTGATGACGCGCATACAAATAGTTGTACAGGGCAGTACGGGCACTGCCTATGTGCAGGGATCCTGTGGGGCTGGGAGCAAAACGCACACGCACATCGGTCATCGGCATGATCTTTCTTCCATCTTCATCCGCTCTATCAGGGCCACGGCCTGAGCGGCAATGCCCTCGCCTCTTCCCGTATAGCCCATGCCTTCGGTAGTGGTGCCCCGCAATGTGATCCGGTCTACGCCGACGCCCATAGCTCCGGCAAGGCACTCCCGCATTGCCTGCCGGTGCGGAGCGATCCGCGGTTCTTCACAGATGACCACAGCATCTACATTCACCACTATCCACCTCTGCTCACGTAGCAGGCCGGCCACAGACGCCAGTAGCTCCATGCTATCGGCCCCTTTATACGCCGGGTCGCAGTCGGGAAAGAGAGCACCTATGTCCTCTAGACCGGCAGCCCCGAGCAAGGCATCCATGATAGCGTGCGCAAGCACATCCGCGTCGCTATGCCCCAGGAGACCGTTTCTCTGACGCAGTGTCACACCACCCAGTATCAGTGGGCGTTCGGGAGCAAAACGATGGGCGTCGAAACCGATACCCACACGGCAAGGGCAAGCGCCTCCGGTCACCCGCGACGCTCCGCCAGAATGTGTTCGGCATACCGCAGGTCGACCCGGTTGGTGACCTTGAAGTTTTCCGGAGATCCCTCAACCACAGCCACCCGTCCCCCACGCGCTTCAACAAGAGAAGCGTCGTCGGTAGCAGCGAGAAGAGCTTCATCGGAGACGGCGTAGGCGTCAAACAAGATCTGACGGCGAAAGATCTGCGGAGTTTGTGCGCGCCACAGCGAACGCCTGTCGGGAGTAGTAACGACTAGCCCCTCGCCATCGACAATCTTCATCGTGTCGTTACTGGGAATGGCCAAAACAACGCCGTCCAGAGACGGGTCGTTCTCCAGGACACTGACCGCCCGCTTTATTTCCTCGCAGGTCACCAAAGGCCGGGCGCCGTCATGCACCCCTATCAGGTCCCAGTCTCCGGCCTCTTTGAGAGCGGCCAGACCATTGCGGACCGACAGCGGCCTTTCCTCTCCTCCCGGAGCCACGCTCACGACCTTCTCAATCTGCTCCAGCATGATCTCGCGCTGGCAATACTCAACGTCCTGGGGGTTAACCACAACGGCCAGCGAGTCAACTCTGTCGCAGGCACTGAGTGTTATCAGGGTACGCTGAAGCATGGGTATGCCAAGAAGGGGAACATATTGCTTTGGCATTCTCGATTCGAGCCGTGCGCCGTAGCCGGCTGCGGCAACCACCAGAGCAAGACCGGGACGGGAATCACCGGAATCACCCATGACAACACCCCCTTCCTACGAGATCAGCCGCGTGAAGATCATCTTACCGGATGGGTTCTGCAACACAGACGTCACCTCCACCTCCACGTCCTCACCCATCCTCTTGCGGCCACCTTCGATCACAACCATGGTCCCATCATCGAGATAAGCTACGCCCTGATCCTCTTCTTTGCCCTCGCGCAGCACTTTTACACTCAGGCTCTCCCCCGGTATAACCGTCGCCTTGAGCGAATGGGCCAACTCGTTGACATTGAGGACCTCCACCCCCTGTATCTGGGACACCTTGTCAAGGTTGTAGTCGGTAGTCAGGATACAGGCCTTCATCTCTTTGGCCAGCTTAATCAGCTTGGCGTCGACTTCGCCGACGTTTGGGAAATCTCGCTCGATAATGGTCACGTGGGCTCCGCTGTCCTGCAGACTATGAACCGTATCCAGACCGCGCCTCCCCCGGGCTCTCTTGCCCGCTTCGCCGGAGTCGGCGATAGACTGCAATTCCTCGAGCACAAAACCGGGAATGACAAGATCGCCCTCGATAAATCCCTTAGCTGCAGCCGCCGCGATGCGACCATCGATGATCGCCGATGTATCGAGCAGTTTGGGCTTTATGAACTGCTTCACACCGGGCTGTTGGAGAAGTCCTTTGAATCCCAGCACTCGGGCCATATCCGTATGGCGCTTGAACCCCAGGTAGGCAAACAGATATCCACTCGCGGCAAACAAGAGCGGCAACAGGTACAGCCCCACTACGGGCAGGTCTTTGATCGCCAGACCACCAAGCGCAGCAACGGCAAGGCCGATGAGCAGACCAATGCTGGTAAAGATCAGCCCACTCGCCGTGACGGTCGAACTCGCCCGGTCGAGAGCCCGGCCGAGCTTGGCCACAGCTCTGCCAACGAAGTGACCGATTACGGCGCCGATGATAATGCCACCCAAGACACATGTCGTGGTCAGGAGCGCATACGGTGCCGAGGACAGGCCAGCCGCCGGCAAATAACGCACCCCCAGTTGGTAGAACACCACTCCACCGACAAGAGCTATCAGAAGCCGGATCGCGAAGGCCATCAGATCACCGCCCCTTGCTGCGCATAGCCGGGCCGAGTACAGATCTCCGCTAACACACCATCCAGGAAACGCACGGCATCGTCTTCTGCCATTTGCTTCGCGTACATGATCTCGGAGGCAAGAATGCGCTTGACCTTGCTGAACATCTGTTTCTCACCAGTAGACAGACCCTTTTCATGATCCCTGAGGGCAAGGTTACGCACCACATCGGCGATTTCAAACACATCCCCGGTCTTGATCTTCTCCCGGTTGTGCTTGATTCTGTGGCTCCAGTTCACCGGCATCCTGGTCGGATCATCCCGCAGCACACCGAGCACCTCTTCCACTTCCGACTCAGAGATAACAGGCCTGATACCGGCCTTTTCCACACCATCGACCGGTACCATCACATTCATGTCATTGTGCAATATCCGGATATGGTAGTAGGTCCGCGTAGCCCCCTGATGGTCCTGCTCAACGATCTCCACGATCCGTCCCGCGCCGTGATGCGGATAGACCACAGTGTCACCCTTGTTGAACATCATGCATACCGGTCCACAACGCCCACCTCGCGTAGCCTGACCAAACCTTCTTTGATGTTACGCGCCCAGTACAAGCCCACACCGTCGACCGCCGCGAGCCGTTCAGCCGGAGCTTCCATGATGGCATTCAGACTGCCGAGCTGCCGTATTACATTTGTGATGGCTTCGTTGCTCAGGCGCGGGATCCTCCGCAGCATCCGGTAGCCACGAGGTCTCAGACGCGTATCGAGAACGCTTGTGCCGGACTCATAGCCCAGAATCTCGCCGATGCTGTTCATCGATATGAGCTCTTCGGACGAGAGCGCCATGAGAGCCAGCCGGGCCTCCTCCACGCGAATAGGAGTTGGATCGGGCAAATAATCGGCCAAGATCGCCGCTCTGTCGTCGCATACGTTGAGAACCAACTCCTCCAACTGGAGCTCAACGAGCCGGCCTTCGGTGCCGAGTTCGATGACATAGCGGTCGATCAGATTCGCCAGCGACAGAACCATGGCCGCGCGTTGCAGATAGGTGGTGACATCGTAGAGAGTCACCCGATCCTGGAACTCGAGCTCGGAAAGAACGCCGGCCACCTGGTTGAGACGGTTCTTGAATCTCTCGAGGGTTTCCAGCGCCTGGTCGGCCTTGGCCAGAAGAACCCGGATGGGATCCATAATGTACCGTATGTCGTCCACGTAGACCGTCACTACGTCGCGTGCCGCCGAGATAGAGATAGCCAAAGCACCGAGTTGCTTCGCAACACGCTCGGCCGTGCGATGGCGTGTGCCCGTCTCCTGCGACTCGATCCTGGAATCGGGCATCAACTGCACATTGGCGTGGATAATGTGCGACCCGCTGCGGTCAAGGAGAATAGCGCCGTCCATCTTGGCCAATTCATAGAGAATCATCGGCTTGAAGGCAATATCGATATCGATTCCCCCCGAAATCAGAGGCCTGATCTGCTCTTCGTCGGCAAAGACAAGAAGAGCGCCCGTACGCGCTCTTACGATGTTGTCTATTGACTGCCGGAGCAATGTACCGGGAGCGATCATTCTCAATGCGTAAACGAGCCGTTCGTCCATGACGGGGGCCAATCTATCCACCTCAACTCCTCGATGTCGTGTACTTGACGGCCTGTGCAATATCGGCTACCGCTTGTACGCTGAGTCCGGAAGGCAACCCTCCTGTTCCCCCGAACTCCTCGGCATTCCGCCCGGGTACCAGGATTCGAGAGAAGCCGCGCCGCATCAACTCCTGTATGCGCTTCTCCCCCTGCAGGACGTAACGCACCTTGCCGGTAAGACTCACTTCACCGAACGCAGCAACTCCCTGTCCGCCGGAGCCATCCTGCCACGCAGAAGCGATTGCCAAAGCCGCGGCCAGATCGGCTGCGGGGTCCTCCAACACGAGTCCTCCCGCTACGTTAACAAATATGTCGCATTTGAACAGCGGAAGCCGGGCGCGCCGGCACAAGACCGCGACTATCATAGCCAGACGGTTGCGGTCGACGCCCCTGGCCACCCGTTGCGGCACCGCCAGGTTGCTGGCGGCAACCAGGGCCTGTACCTCTGCCAAAAGACAGCGAGAACCTTCCAGCACGGGAACCACCACTGAACCCGAGCGCAGATCACCCTCTTCTAGAAAGACCGAAACCGGATCAGGCACTTCCGCCAATCCCTGCTCGGCCATTTGAAACACCCCCACCTCGTTGGTCGAACCGAAGCGATTCTTCCGTGCGCGGAGTATACGAAAGGGCTGAGCCCGTTCGCCCTCGAATGACAGCACCGCGTCGACCATATGCTCCAGCACACGAGGACCGGCCAGTTCACCGTCTTTCGTGACATGCCCCACGAGGATCAGCGCAATCCCTCTATCTTTTGCAATCCTCACGAGTTGGACGGTTGCCTCTTTGATCTGTGTCACTGAGCCGGAAGTGGACCCCACTTCGGCGGACCAGAGAGTCTGAACCGAGTCAACCACACAGACTGATGGTTTGAGTTGCCCAAGAGCCGCCACCACCTGCTCAGTTTGAGTCTCGGTGAGAAGACGCAGGCAACTACCATCACCCCCAAGACGCAGGCTGCGCAGCTTTACCTGGGCAGCCGATTCTTCCCCCGACACGAGGATGGTCGAGACACCGCGGGTTTCCATATCGAGCAGAGCCTGCAGCAGCAAAGTGCTCTTGCCCACCCCAGGCTCTCCCCCCACTAACACCACCGAACCAGGTACAAGGCCACCACCCAGCACCCGGTTGAACTCGGCAAGACCTGTATCGATACGAGTCTGGGCATCAAGGTCCACGTCGGCGAGGCGAAGGGGCGCGGGCGCCGCCGCAGGCGGCCCCGCGCCCCTTCGCCCGGTTCGAGCCGGACTCGCCTGTTCCACTACGGTGTTCCACTCTCCGCAACCGGGGCAGCGTCCCAACCATCCGGGGGATACATACCCACACTCCTGGCAGACAAAGGAGTTTCTGCTGCGCGGCATCGGCCGCCCCGCCTCTATGGATGTTCTGGGATGGGAACCCGGTAGTTGGGTTCACCCTCCCAGTGGTAATCCATGGTACTGAGTTGCCCGCGCAGCGGCCCTACACGTTCTCCCGGCACTCTCCTGCCGCTTGATCCGCCCGCAGTATGCCAGCAAAACGCCATTTTGAGAACGCTTACTTAGTCTCGCCGGCCACAAGGACATCCGGCGCACCCATGATGACCTCGCTAATGGTCAGATGATCATCCTCACGATCGAGAACCACCGTGCTCCCTCTCGGGAATCTGCCGGAGAGCACCTCTTCTGCCAGCAGGTCCTCGACGTGACGCTGTATCGCGCGCCGGAGCGGGCGCGCACCCATGGTGGGATCGTATCCCACGTCGACAAGCAGCTCCCTCGCCTCTGGAGTGAGGGCAATGCCGATCTCCCGGTCCTTCAACTGCTCCTCTACCCGCGACATCATGAGGCCCACGATGTCGGCAATCTCCTGACGCGTAAGCTTGCGGAACACGATGACCTCATCCACCCGGTTGAGGAACTCCGGCCTGAAAACCGTCTTCAGCTCGGCGGTCACCCGGGTCTTCATCTCCTCGTAGTCGAGACCACCCTCCGATACCGGCTCGCCGAATCCCAGAACCTGCCCTTTGGAGATAGTGGAGGCCCCGATATTCGAGGTCATGATAATGATGGTGTTGCGGA
>CAZOJR010000125.1:0-6451 GCA_964580165.1 uncultured Gaiellales bacterium | reverse complement strand
CGAGTAGCCGCTGTTGCCGGCAGCGAGGGGTTCCGGTATGTGGTGCTGTGGGATATCGATCCGCGGGATTGGGCGGGCGGATCGGCATCGTCAATTGCGAATCATGTGATCAGTCATGCCCACAGCGGCGCTATTGTGGTAATGCACCTTTCTGCCGCGAACACGGCGGCGGCCATTCCCACCATAGTCTCAACTCTGCGGGCCAGGGGATACGAGTTTGTGACCGTCTCCACCATGCTCAAGGGCGCTCGCCGGTTTCTCGACGTAGATTCCGCATCTGAGATGGGCCAAGCTGTGGACCGGATGTGGCAAGAGGGTTTCATGAACGGTTACGACGGCAATTACTTCGGTCCGGACGACAGTATCACCCGGGCGCAAGTAGCTAAGGTGGTGTCACTGGCGGGCGGTTTGCATACGCCACAGGTGGGGACGGCCGGCGCTCCCAGCTTTACCGACGTTCCATTACTGCACGACTCGGGGGGAAACCCGCTCTCGTATCCATTTGATTACGTTGAAGAAGCGGCAGCAGCGGGCTTGGTGGCCGGCAGCCTCGCCGCTGACGGAACAATGGTGTTCAGACCCAACGAAAGTATCACCAGGGTTCAATTTGCGCAGATATTGGCGCGCATGGCCCGTCAATTGAAAGGCTACGGTTCTGGCGAACGGGCTTCTTCGGCCGACGAAGCACGGGCGGCAGCGTCGATCACGTTTGCCGACGTCCCGGAATACGCTGTGGCCGATGTGGCGCTTGTGGCGAGCCTGGGGCTTATGTCCGGCTATTCGGCGGACAAGTTCGCCCCCTGGTCAGGGGCGAAGCGGGGACACGTGGCCGTTGCTATGAGTCGCTATCTTGATCTTCCGGCAGCTGGACACGAAGCGCCGCCGGCGCCGCCGCAGCCGTAGCCGAGTTCGAGTTTGCGGCTGTGGGTGAAGGCGGAGCTGCGACCGGCAGGGTGACCCTCACGCGTAGGCCGCCGTCCTCGGGCGTGGTCAGCTCTACGGAACCACTGTGGGCGGCTACCACCGACTTGACAATGGATAGACCCAGACCGAAGCCGCCGGTCTTGCGGCTGCGGGACTTGTCGGGCCTGTAGAACCGGTCGAAGAGACGGCCGGCATCATCGGAGGAGATGACGGGGCCGCTGTTGGCCACCTCGAGGACGGCCTGTCGTCCCGCTGTTGCGGTTTTCACAGAGAACCAACCGTCAGGTACATTGTGACGAACGGCGTTTTCCACGAGGTTGCCTGCCAGCCGCTCGATAAGGGCGCGTTCTCCCCTAAGGGCGGCCGGCCGCAGATCGAGCTCCAGCCGGAGCCCGAGTGCGTCCGCTTCGCTTGACATGAGATCCACTTCGTTTTGAGCTATCGCTGCTAGGTCAAGATCGACGAGGTCGAGAGGGTTCTCGGTGTTTGCGAGGACTAGAAGACCGTCGATTAGCTTTTCGCTCCGGGTCACAGCCTCGGTGACGGCGACCCCCATTTCTTGAAGGTCTTCTTGAGAGATGCTGGTATCGCTGAGGGCTACGTCGATCTCTGTCCGGATGATGGTGAGTGGGGTGCGCAGCTCGTGCGAAGCGTTGGCGACAAACTCCTTCTGAGCTGTGAAGGTGGTGTTAAGGCGACCCAGCATGTCGTCAAAGGTGTCGGCTAAATCCTTCAACTCGTCCCTGGGACCCTTGAGGGCGATACGCTCGTGGAGATTCGATCCCGAGAGTCTACGCGCTGTGTCGGTTATAGCATGCAACGGTCGTAGCATGCGGCCGGCCACCAGCCAGGCCGAACCGAAGGTGATCACGGCCATGATGGCCAAGGCTAGGAGCGATCTGATCCACAACTGGCGGAGGGCTTCGTCTTTGAGTTGGTTCTGGGCCTCCTGCAGCAGCTGTGGTACCGAGACATACACGCCTTCTTCAGTCTCGATATAGAGTTGTGACGTCGACCGTTGATTGGAGCCTGGGGTGGTCCACTCACCTTCTGGACTGAAGCCCATCCCCGGGGTTTCTGCCGAAAAGCTCCGTTCGAGCAGCTGCGGTGGAATGCCGAACTGCTCGGCAACGGCGGCGCGGGCCTTCTCGGGCGCGACATCGAGGCTCCCGCGTACCATGAAATAGTTGATGGCAATGAGGAGCACGCCGGCAAGAAGAAAGAGACTGCCGTACCAGAGCGTCAGTTTGAGGCGTATGGTGAGGCCCGGACGGCGCCGGGAGTCCCGTGCCGTTGCGCTGGAAGTGTCAGATATCGGCACGTTGCTGGGCTGAGTGTTCATGTTTTGTAGCCCACACCGGGCACGGTCACTATCAGCGGAGGATCGCCAACCTTGCGTCGCAGCGTCATTATAGTGACCCGAACTACGTTGGTGAAAGGATCGGCGTTTTCATCCCATACCTTCTCTAGCAACTCCTCGGCGCTGACCACGCGCCCTTCCGCCGAGAGGAGCACTTCCAGCACCCCGAACTCCTTCTTCGTAAGGCCCAAGTCGCGTCCGGCCCGTTCGGCGGCATGCCGGGCGGGGTCGAGAGTCAGGTCGCCGCGGGTCAAGACCGGTGGTACTGGTGGTACCGCACGCCGGCCTAGAGCACGAATCCGAGCCACCAATTCTTTGAGGGCGAAGGGTTTGGGCAGGTAGTCATCGGCTCCGAGACCGAGTCCGGTCACGCGGTCCTGTATCGAACCGGCTGCGGTAAGCATCAGAATGCGGGCGAGCGTTTGGCGGGAGACCAACTCGCGGCAGACATCGTCGCCGTGAACAACGGGGAGATTGCGGTCGAGAACCACTACGTCGTAATTATTGACGGCAGCTTTGTTTAACGCCGAACGTCCGTCCAAAACGACATCCACCGCCATCCCCTCACGGCGCAAACCCCTGGCGATTGTATTGGCCAGCCGTTCTTCGTCTTCTACCAGGAGGACCCGCATCGCTGCTCCCTTGCTCGACCATCGGCGCGTTGTAGAGTGATGATACCCTGTCATACCATCGGGGCGACGGAAATGGGGTGCGTGAAGAGTGTAGGCTGCGGGGCGTAAAGTACCTGTAAAATAGGGTACCGGGTGCCCGGATGGATGGTCTTTACAGCTGCCTTATCACCTGAGATTTATCCTGCGACACAAGACAGGTCTCTCTGGGATTGCCACCGCCGCCACTCTGGGTAGAATGCTGGCAGCTTGGGAGAGATAGAGATAGGCCAGAAGCTGGAGATGGCCGGGAGTCAGCGGGGAGGAACACAAAATGAAATTGATAGGCAGACGGCGCAAACAGAGTGGCCCGGCCGCTGCGTCCGGAAGGAGAACGTGGCGTCCTATAGCGGAGATGATAGTCGCTCTTGCACTCGTTGCCTGGGCAGGTTTCGGTCTGACCGGCTGCACAGTGGAGGTCGGGGGGCAGACCGACTCTACCGTTCAGTCGGCAACTACCGTCACAACCGGGTCCTCTATAACCACCGATGGTGAAACCACCGGCACAACAGACTCGGCGACAGGCTCCACCAGCGTCATCACGAGTGCCGACGGACTTGCCAGCCCGGCTCAGGCTGTGGCCGACTTGCTGGCTCCGAGCGTGGTAAACATTACCGTCACGGTGACTGCCCAAGGGCCTTTTGGTCAGCAGTACTCGGGGACGGCCGAAGGATCGGGAGTTATCTACTCGAGCGATGGCATGATCGTGACCAACAATCACGTGGTCACGAGCGACGAGGGCACCGTGAGTGATATCGAGGTCACATTGATCACCGGTGAGAAACTCCCGGCGACAATCGTGGGAACCGACCCGCTCACCGACCTAGCCGTGATAAAGGTAGATACCGACAAAGATCTCCCCCCCGCCACCTTCGTCACCGAGCAGCCCACTGTGGGTGAATACGCAGTGGCAATCGGCAGTCCCCTGGGATACGAGAACTCGGTTACTTTGGGCATCGTGTCAGGTCTGGGCCGCAGTATTGAAGACGCGACCGGGACAGAAGGGATAGCCCTTACGAACCTCATCCAGACCGATGCGCCTATCAGTCCGGGCAACTCGGGAGGAGCATTGGGGAACGCCAGTGGCCAGGTAATAGGTATCAACGTGGCTTACGAACCACCTGACACCGGGGCCGTCAGCATCGGCTTCGCGATACCGTCGGCCCTTGTGACCCAGGTCGCCGACGAGATCATCAGCACCGGCAAGGCAACTCACGCATATATCGGCGTGGGCACAGTGACCGTGACCTCCAATTTGCAGCAGCAGTACGGACTTTCGCGGTCGTCTGGAATCCTCGTTGCCCAAGTATCCGTGGGCGGTCCGGCAGCGAACGCCGGTATCCAGCAGGGTGACATCATCATTGAACTCAATGGTGAAGAAATGGTCGAATCAGCCGACCTCCTGGTTGCCATAAGAGACAAGAAGCCGGGCGATAAGGTGGAAGTGGTGATCGACCGTGAAGGCACCACTACGACGCTAACGGTGACCCTAGAGGAACGACCGGCGGATTCCTACTAGCGGCAATGGCAGCTCGGTGCCGGTGGCCTGGGGCCGGTAGCCCGACCGGTCGCCGGCGGGCTACCGACAAGCAGCCGGTGGCTGTAAACCAAGCGTCGAAAAGGCCGGCTGCGGGATAGGATGGTGCTGCCGCATACGGTTGGTGAGCGTCAACGCACGTTGAAGCCCTCTTCGCCTTGCGGATTCTCGTCATAGACGGCCATCGAGGTTACATGCGCCATCACCGGACCGTGTTTGGTCCAAGTAAGCATCTCCTCGATGGCCGCCCGTGACCCTTCGTAGACTGCTTCTACTCGTCCGTCGGGGAGATTTTGCACCCATCCCGATATCCCGAGACGTCCGGCTTCATGCCAGGCGTAGTATCGAAATGAGACCCCTTGGACTCTGCCTTCGACAAATACACGAACGCGAACGGCGGCGCCTTCGTTCATTTGGGGTAACCCTGCTTACCGATCAAAGGAACAAATGTACAGGCTAAGATAGAAGTCTCGCGGAAGCATGGATCTGAACATGTCCCGGTGGCGCCAGCAGGGGCGTCGGCCGCAAGCCGTTCGATGAGCCGCAGGTCTTCGCTGTAGCCGGCGGTCACTGGTATTACCATCCGTCCGAAGAGGGCCAGTTGATTCAAGAGCCCTTTCGGTACCGAAGGGGCGGCGCAAGTAACCACAATGCAATTGTAGGGAGCGGCATCGGGAAAACCGAGAGAGCCGTCGCCGGTGATCACGTGTATGTTTGTGTAGCCGAGTTCGAGAAGCAGTTCTTCAGCTTGTTGCGCCAGTTCGGGGTGGCGTTCCACGGTCCACACTTCACAGGCCAGTTCTGCGAGCACTGCTGCTTGATATCCGGACCCGGTACCGATCTCCAACACTCGGTCGATCGAGGTCGGTCGCAGAAGCTCCGTCATCCGAGCGACCATGTATGGCTGGGATATGGTTTGTCCGAAACCAATAGGCTGGGGAGCATCGTCGTAGGCCGACCGGTGCTGGGCTTTGGGCACGAAGAGGTGGCGAGGGACTTTTTCCATCGCGGCCAGCACTCGTTCATCGGCAAGATGCCGGGCGCGCAATTGGTTGGTCACCATACTGTGCCTGAAATGGGCGAAGTCGGTGTTGGTGAGTTCTGCGCCCATGACTCCAGATCCGATTACCCCGAGAGGTCTAGCCCTTGAGAATTCGTAACCCCTTGTGCTTACGTTTTCTCATCAAACGGACACGGTATGTGAGCAGCACCAGCGTGGCTGCGAGGAGCACGCCGATCAGAGGTACGAGGACGAATAGCAATGTTCCGACGAGAACGGCTATATCCTCGTAGATGCTTATGAGCACGAAGGGAGTCTTGTCAGTGTTACCGGTGGCCGGAGCTGAACGGGTCGATCTGCGGACATGGTCGGCCAAGCCCGAGATCACCATGCCGAGGAATCCAGAGACAGCCATGGCTATCCACCCATCTGGGGCCATTGCCGCGGCGAAGACCAGACCACCGAGAACGATCTTCACCGGCCGCATGATGTGATCACGAGTCTTGGAGAAGAGGAAAAGCTTATCCAGCGCCAACTCTATTACGGCCAGAGCCAGGAGAAGGGCAATCACCCAGGTTTTTTCAAGGAATCTGAACCAGGTGTCGTCGAGGATCGGGGCGCTCTGAAACTCGAGTCGAGAGTAAAGAGCGAGAAAGCCGACCGGCAAGAAGGCGCGGAGCCCGGTCAGTACCGACAGTCCGGCCCCCATGCAGGCGCGTGCATAAATGCTGTTGAAGACAATGTCCATAGGTAAGCGAGTCTAGCACGACGATTGGCCCCGAAGACCACTACAGGCATCGTGATTTGGAAAACTTATCTGTTTGCGGACCGTGTGGTGCTGACCGGCGGCTACTTACAGTTGATGTCATCGCCGGCGGTTGAGCCGGGTGATGGTCGAGCCATACCGGCCCCATGATGCTAGAATCTGCCGGCCGGCCGCTGGATATAACGTCGCGACTGTT